>NZ_JBFHGL010000005.1 GCF_041583195.1 Sulfurimonas sp. | reverse complement strand
TAATATGAATTACTGACCTTGCCCAAGATCAAAATCTTTGGCTTTGTATTATCTAATTACTATAATATAGTATTAGACGTAAAGTATCTATTAATTTCTAAATAAATAAAAGTTAATAGACGGTTGTTGTTATTATATTTTATAAAGTAAACTCTATAAACTAATAACTATTTTTTAATAGTTCTCAGTTAGTTTACTTACTTAGTTTTCAATGATCTCAAACTTCTAAATGACCCTTCAACTCGAAGCGTCTCTTGAAACACTCTCTCAAATGTCTCTTCCGTTTGTGGAGCAGAATTATAGGAAAACATTTCTTTTATGTCAATAGTTTTTCAAAAGAATTTGCAAATTTTTTTGAAAATGTTTATTTAGTTATCATATGTTATTTCTTAGTAGTTCTGTTTTGCACTTTGTATATATATAGTATATTAAATCAATTTGTTTCTCTATGTTTACTCTTTATATGTAAAATTCTTATATTTAAAAATAAAAGGAAATAATTATGGGACTATATGATCGTGATTATGCAAGAAGCGGAAATGCTTTTGAATATGGTAGCGTATCTAGAAGTGAAGCTCAAATAGTTACGTTTGTTAAAGAAACATATAAACTATTTGCTGCCTCGATGATGGCCGGTGCTGTTGGAGCATACGTTGGTGTACCAATGGCCGGTGCAATATCTAGCTGGTTTATTCCACTAGTAATTTTAGAGATCGCTTTATTATTTGGTTTATTTGCTGTAAAACATAAACCTGGTATTAACTTAGCTGTTATGTTTGGATTTGTATTTGTTACAGGTCTAACATTGGCACCTCTTTTAGCTCATACACTTGGGATGAATGGCGGTGGAGTTGTTATTGGTAATGCTTTTGCTATGACTTCTTTAATTTTTGGTAGTATGAGTTTTTATGCTATTAAAACTACTAAAGACTTTACAGGTTACGGTAAACCTTTAATGATTGCAGTTTTAGTAATTTTTGCTTTCTCAATTGTAAATCTGTTTTTAGGAAGCCCAATCATTGCTATTGGTATCTCGGCAGTTGTAGTTGTACTATTTAGTATCTTAGTTGTATTTGATACACAAAATATTATAGCTGGAAACTATGAAACTCCTATCGATGGTGCAATTGCACTATACTTAGACTTCTTAAATATCTTTACAGCTCTTTTACACCTGTTTGGAATATTTGGAAACGATGAGTAAAAATAATTTATCACCCGAACTTTACCGGGTGATAGATGCAAACCTTAACCGTCTTAAAGAAGGTATTAGAGTTGTAGAAGACTTGCAACGATACCTATACAATAACAAAGATATCTCACAAAAACTAAAAAACCTTAGACACTTATCTGTTTATGAAGATATAGATGCACTACTTAAACATCGTGACAGTATTAACGATGTATTACGTCCAACTATAGATGATGAGTTAAACAGAACAGATTTAAAAAGTGTAGTGATTGCCAACTTTAAACGTGCACAAGAGAGTTCGCGTGTACTGGAAGAACTTTTTAAACTTCATAGTTCTAAAGAGAGTGAGAAGTTTAAACATATTAGATATGAGCTATATGATCTGGAAAAAAATATCTTAACAAATAGCTAAGCATCTAAAATTGAGTATTCTATTTTCTTCTCTTCTAGTTCAGTTTTAAACATTTCAAAATATTTTTTTACCAATACATCTTCATAACCGCTTAACGATAATTCAACTAATGGCTTAGAATCTTTAAACATAGGTAAAGATGAGAGTTCTATATTTTGTGGAACTTGATTCATTAAAGTAATTAGTGTATTTTCACTGGTTTTTGCCACTAGTGTATAACGGTATTTTTTCTTTGATTCGCTGAAATATTCAGCTATCACATTCTCAAGCATTGGATGAGCCATAGATGGAAAACCAGGCACAAAGAAGAACCTGTTTTCTAATGAAAAAGCAGACATATTATTTACCGGATTAAATATAAGATCACTCCCCTTTGGTATATCTGCCATATGAATTCTATGTGGATATGCCTCATCACCAAACTTATCCAAAATATCTTGCTTAAACTTTTCATTTGTTTGTAAAGGTGAAGATGTAAAAACATCCGCAGCAATTTGGCGTGTTAGATCATCAGGTGTTGAGCCAATACCACCAAAAGAGAAAAGAATAGAATTATCGTCCTCTTTTATCATTTTATATGTATTTTTAATAAGAGTTTCATCATCTTTTACTATAAAAGAACCAAAAAGCTCATGTCCATATTTGGCCAATTCTTTTTTTAGAAAATCAAAATGTTTGTCTTCACGTCTGCTATTTAAAATTTCAGTACCGATAATGACAGCATAAAAGTTCATTACGTTCCTTTTTATTTTGATATTATATATACTACCTCAAACTCTAAATAATTTAAAGGGTAGTTTTTTATAAGCTCTTTAGTTTGCTTATAGTCTAATACATTTCTAGAGCCGCTAACTCCACTTTTTTTTATATACCTAAACATCTCTCTGTTATTTTCAAATTCTAATCTGTATTCTATTACTTCCATCTCAAGATTAAAATACTTTTTTTGTAATTTATCTATATAATCTGCACTTTTTAAAATCGGCTCCAAATTTGCAGTTTTATTTAATGTTTTAAAAGTCCCTGACGTAAATATCGCAAGTGCTATTGGTGCATCTAAAGATTTTATATTAGCAAAAACACAATCAATATCATCTGCCCATTGAAGAGCAGATGCAGAAAAAATAAAATCATAGTTATATGTTAATAGATTATCAAATAAAGTTTGGTCATTAAAATCACCATATATACACTCAACTTCTTTCGATCTCGGATGTAATTCAAGCATCCCTGGTGAGAAATCTACACCTGTAAAATGTTTATATTTCCAATCTATTTTTTTACATAAACTTCCACTACCGCAGCCTATATCTAAAATATTTTGCGGTTTATTTTTCTTTTTAGAGATCTTGGATAAAAGATGTTTTATCACTTTATTTTGAATTACATTATATGTATTGTATGTCTTTGCATACTTTGAGAACTCTTGACTAATTTTCATGATTTTTTATTTATTACTATAGAAAATATAAATATTACGAGGACACACACAACTATAGTAGCACCACTTGGAAGGGAGAAATTGTACGAGAGATACATTCCGCTTATTACACTAAATAGTGCAAAAGATAAAGCTAATAAAGTAGTCTTAAAAAAGCCTTGTTTATACTGCAAAGCTGAAACCGTTGGAATTACCATAAGTGCACCGATCAGTAACGATCCTACTATTCTAATAGATAAAGCTATAATAATTGCCACAACACTTACAAGTAAAAAGTTTAAAAGTTTAACTTTAATACCACTGATCTTGGCCACTTCTTCATCATACGCTATAAAATAGAACTCTTTTGAAAATGCAAGTAAAATAGCTAAGGCAATAACTCCAAAAATTAATATTGTTATAACATCTTCAATACTTACTGAGAGAATAGAACCAAATAGGTATGAAAATAATGAGTTATTAAATGCACCGCCTAAAGATACTATTATCACGGCTAAAGCTAATGAGCCTGAGAGAAGTATGGCCAAAACTGCATCTGAATATATTGTAAAGTTTGCACGTAAATACTCTATAAGCCATGCAGAAAAAAGTGCTACAACAACAGCAATCCATAATGGGTTATATCCTGCTACTAAACCAACAGCAACTCCTAATAATGCAGAGTGAGCTAATGTTTCACTAATCATTGAATAACGTTTAAGGACTACAAATGTACCGCTAATTGAAGCTAGTGTAGCTATTATAATTCCTGCTAAAAATGCACGCTGCATAAAATCGTATTGAAGCATCTCTATCATATTAGTGTCCGTGTTTATGGTTGTGAATTAGATGAGCATCTATTCCGTAAAGCTCACTCATCTCATCACAAGAAAGTGCTTGTTTTGGATTATTACAAGTTATAACATTTTGGTTTACCGTAAATAATCTTGCGATATCATCAGCTATAACACCAATATCGTGTGTTATAAAAACAATAGTTATTTTTTTATTTTTATTTAGCTCTCTAAGTAGTGCATAAAACCTGTTTTGAGATTTAATATCTACACCTGTATTTGGTTCATCCAATATCAATACTTCAGGCTCAGAAGCCAAAGCACGTGCAATCATAACACGTTGACGCTGACCACCTGAGAGTGTCCCTACCATCTTATCTTTAAGATGTGTTATATCCATCTGTTTCATAGCATCTTCTACTAGTCTATGATCTTCTAAACTCATTTTTGAGAATAGTTTTCTTTGTGGTGTTCTACCCATCTTAACAATATCTAAAACAGTTGCCGGAAAATTTATATCAACATGTGATGCACGCTGTGGGACATATCCTATTTTATTCCACTTATGAAATTTTGAAAGTTTTTTACCATATATTTTAATCTCACCGCTGGTCGGTTTTTCCAAGCCCAATAGCAAACGAATCAAAGTTGTTTTTCCACCACCGTTTGGACCTATAATTCCTATATACTGAGAGTTATATATTTGCAGCGATACGTTTGAAAGTATATCAACGCCACCAACGTTAAAGCTCAAATTTTTTACATCAAATATAGGTATTTTAAAGATCATTTACACTCTAATGCTTGTTTGATTTTTTTGATATTCTCATCCATGATATGTTTATAGCTTTTACCTACTTCATCTTTTGTAATATTACCAAGCGGTTGAAGCGTATCAACTTTTACACCTGTATCTTTAGCAATTGACTTTATAATTTTATCGCTTGCAAAACTCTCAAAAAATATAATTGAGATCCCTTCATCTTCTATCAGATGAAGTATTTTTTTAATATCATCTGGTGAAGGCATTGAATCATTTGATAAACCGTTTATTGATTCTATATGAAAATTATACTTTTTTCCAAGATATGAAAATGCATTATGATTCACTACAATAGTATCTTTTTTACACTCTTTTAAAGCAGATTTGTAAGAGTTATCCATCTCAGCTAAACTTGCCAAGTAACTTTTTTTATTTGTTTCAAAAAACTCTTTATCTTTTGGTGATAGCTTTATAAATTCAGCTACTATAACCTCTGTCATCTTCTCCATATTTTCTAAATCTAACCAATAGTGTGGATCAAGAGCTTCTTTATGTTCACTTTTCTCTTCATGCTCAAGTTCTGAATCTTTATGGTGGTGATGTTCATCATCTTCATCCAAATGTATCAACTTCACATATTTTGACATATCAAGTGAATTCTGAGTTGAAAATTTTGCAGCCCACGGTTCTAAAGATGCACCGCTATATATAAACAAATTTGCATCTTGAATGCCGGCCATATTTTTAGGACTTAACTCATAAGAGTGTGCATCACTTCCAAAAGGAAGGATATTTTTAACGTTAAACCTATCTTCTGCTATATGTGTTGTTATGTCGTAAAGGGCATAGGTACTAACAACAATATTTATCTTAGTATTTTTAATATCAGATTTTTTTTCAGAACTACAAGCAACAAATAAACTTGCTAAAACAGCTGCAAAAAGTGTAATAATTATCTTTTTAAAAATCATATGTCACCTATCTCTATTTTTTAACATTATACCCAATTTTGAATTAAAGGTTTTTTTAGATATAATTCGCAACTTTAATCATGGCACACGCCAAATAGGAATTTATAAATGACAACTAGTTTTTTACTTATTGTTCAAATAGTTTTAGTGGTTTTAATTGTAATCGCTGTGCTATTACAGAAAAGCTCAAGCATTGGTCTTGGAGCATATAGCGGTTCAAACGACTCAGTATTTGGAGCAAAAGGACCAAACAGCTTTTTAGCAAAAGTTACATTTACAATAGGGTTTTTATTTGTTGTAAATACTATCACTCTAGGTTACATGTACTCTCAGGCAGCTAGTGAATCAGTTGTTGACAATATGGTAGAGGATACAAATGTTGTAGCACCTAAGGCTGCACCGGTAGCAAAAGAAACAAACAGTTCAAAATAAGGGGATACTCAAATGTTAGATGATGTTTATAATCAATGTGAAGCGAAGATGCAAGGCAGTGTTGAACACATGCATAGAGATTTCAAAACTTTAAGAACAGGTAAAGTTTCTACTACAGTTTTAGATAATGTTAAAATTGACTACTACGGTACTATGACTCCGCTTGACCAAGTTGGTTCAGTTACAGCTGTAGATGCAACTACAATCGCTATCAACCCTTGGGAAAAACACCTTTTAGGTGATATTGAAGCTGCTATAAATGCTGCTAATCTTGGTGTTAACCCAAACAATGACGGTGACTTTATCAAACTTTTCTTCCCACCTATGACAAGTGAGCAAAGACAAGAAACTGTTAAACAGATGAAGGGGATGGTTGAAGATGCTAAAGTTTCTGTAAGAAACGATAGAAAAAAAGCAAATGATGCTATTAAAAAACTTGAGAAAGACAAAGAAGTAACTCAAGATGAATCTAAATCTGCTCAAGAGAACATTCAAAAATTAACTGATAAATATATTGCTGTGATCGAAGAAGATGCTAAAGCAAAAGAGATAGAGGTTCTAAAAGTTTAATGGACATTAAAAAAATATATATGGACGCGGAAGCTCTTTTAGAAGGGCACTTTAAACTAAGTAGCGGAAACCATTCTCAATTTTATCTACAATCTGCAAAAGTTTTAGAAGATCCAAAAACTGCTAAACTTTTAGCTGATGCACTTGCAGCTCAGATCAAAGAAAGCGGCTTAGAAGTAGATACAGTATGTGCTCCTGCACTTGGTGGACTAATAGCAGGCTTTGCACTAGCGACTGCCCTTGATGTTCGCTCGATTTTTGCTGAACGTGTAAATGGAGAGATGAGTATCCGTCGCGGTTTTGAAGTAAAAAAAGGCGAGAAAGTTTTAATGTGTGAAGACATTATTACAACAGGTGGAAGTGCTATGGAAGCTGCGGAGGTTGTAAAAAGCCTGGGCGGTGAGATCGTTGGTGTAGCAGCTTTAGCAAACCGCGGTTTTTGTAAACGCCAGAACAGTGATGTTGAAACAAAACCTAACTGTAAACTTCCTCAAGATATCCCTTTCTTTGCACTGGAAGACTTTACATTTGAGATGTATTCACCGGATGAATGCCCGTTATGTAAAGATGGAAGCGAAGCTATTAAACCTGGTTCACGCGGAAATTAATCTATTTTTAATGCTACTGTAAATACTGCTCCATTATCATTTGAAGCTTTTATAGTAGCCCCATACTTTTCACATATTAGATAGCACATATATAAACCCATACCTGTTCCTCCTGTTTTACCTTTAGTAGTAAAATCCATTTTAAAAATATCATCTATTATCTTTTTATCTATACCTTTTCCACTATCTTTAATTTTGATAATAACTTTACTCATTTGAGTATAACAGTTTATAAATATTTTTCTGTCTTTAGAGTCTACATTACTTTTTAACATCTCATCTTTTGCATTACTTAAAATACTAAGAATTAGATGTATTATGTCATTTGAGTTTACATTAATAAATATGTTTTCGTTACATGACACATCTACTTTTATCATATTTCTTAAAAGCTCATCTTTAAGAAGAATCAATGCTGAATCTACTAATACTTTTAAACTAACTAGTTCAGTATTAGAATCTGCTCTAAAAAAATTTCGAAATTCATTTAACGTATTAGTAAGGTGAGTAATTTGTTTGTTAACTATATTATAACAATCTATGATATCTTTGTTTTTGATCACTTCATTAGCTTTAGCTGAATTTTCTAACATAGATATACTCATAACTATAGCGTTCAAAGGTTGCTTCCATTGATGTGCAATTGCATCAATTATCTCCCCCATTGCTGCTTGTCTAGATCGGCGTAACAACATTTTATTCTTTTCTTTTAATTCGCATGTTATATCATCAACCCTATTTTTAAAACTCTCTTTAAGAAGTATTGTCTCTTTTAAAGTTTTAAACTGTCTATAACCATTTAAAAGTATTATAAGCATAAATAAAGTTGCCATTGACGCCACAATATAAAACATCCCGTTTCCATGGTATATCAATGCACAAATAAGAGGAATCATTTGTAATATTACAAACAATACAAAAATATAAAAGACACTAACAAATATCGATACTGAACCTGCTGCTATAGAAGTAATTATTGTAACCATAACAAATATATGAATATCTTCAGTATAAAGTACACTTTGCCATACTATATAACCATATAAAATTGCTGTTATAGAAATTAATATGGTGTATATTTTTAAATATCTATATATTTTATCTTTATCATTAAATTTTAGATAATTACTTATCTTTTTAGCCACATACATTCTCGAAAAAAATAAAAAAAAGTGTATCATAAGCCAAAAGTGCATATAGGGGATTAACCTGTAAAATATGACTAAAATTGCTATAGGGAGGATTATATTAGAAGCAATTGATCCTGATAAATTATTCTTAGCAACCATCTCTACAAGTTTAATATTGTAACTAGTATTTAATAATTTTTTTAGATCATCAATCATTAATACATTCCGTTAAAAAGAATTTATTAATATGATATCTGTTTAGAATTAAGTTAATCTTAATTATTAGTAAAAAATATATTACTATGTGACATCTTTTGTGACATCTTTATTTTATAATTTTAGTGTTCGAAGGGGATTCATAGTTATTATTTACTTCTTTTTTTCTCCTGTAAAGAAGTAAAGTGTTAAGTCAGACGAGAACAGACATTATATTCTCATCTGACATACCATCATCTTATCAACCAATATTCTACCGACTTCGTATTTTCCATCAACTATAACATCGATATCAATACCTCTTAATTTATTTTTCTCATCTTGAGACACAACTTTAGCTATTAAATGTATATCTTTAGTATATTGACGAATAGTCTCACAAACGGCTTTTTTCTTATCTATATTATCTAACGTTACAATTACAGATGCACAATTCTCTGTATGTAGAGCTTCAATCATAGCTAGTTCTGACATATCACCCAAATACGCCTCTTTATTTTGTTTAAGTGCAAGTTGAACATTTTTTGGATTATTATCTATTATCACATACGGGAGTTTCATCTCATCCAAATGTTCTGCAACCGACTTACCAATATCACTGTACCCACAAACTATAATATGTCCCTCACGTGTTTTAAAAGCTTTTTCATCAAGCAATGCTATATAGTCATCTTTTATAAAACTATCGACAAAATGATTTATATGTGATATAAAAAATGGTGTGATCAGCATGGAAAATATCACTATTAAAAGTAGTAGTGATTCTAATTCTTTATCTATAAGTCCACCTACACTTGCCACTGCAAATATAACAAAAGAAAATTCACCTACCTGAGATATCGATAATGCAGTTTTAAGTGATGTTGAACTGTTAGTTGAAATTTTTAAGACCATAAAGGTGATCAAAGTTTTTAAAATTAGTACTAAAATAAATATTCCTATAATCAGTGCAACATTATCTAAAAAGTAAGATATATTTATTTTCATACCTACTACTATAAAAAAAGTACCTAAAAGTATGTCTTTAAACGGTGCTATATCATATTCGACTTTATGATGATACTTTGTCTCAGCTATCACCATACCCGCAACAAAAGCTCCAAGTGAATATGTGAAACCAAAATAAGATGCGAGTAATGATGCACTAATAACTATAAACAATACACTTCCCATAAAAAGCTCATCTTCTTCAGATGAAGCAGAAAAGTGAAGCAGCCAAGACACAACTTTTCTACCTATAAAAAACAAAATACCTACTACTATCAAAGCACTTATAACTGTGTCTTTAATAATAATCCATACAGAATGCTCAGCATCGTTTGTCAAAAAACCAAGTAAAATTAATAGTGGAATAACTGCGATATCCTGAAATATAAGTATCCCCGTTGCACGTTGGCCATATGGGGCATATATCTCTTTTGATGATTTTAAATACGAGAGAACTACTGCAGTAGATGATAATGCAAATGCGGTTGAGATAATTAAAGATGTAACAAAATCTAAGTTAAATATGAAAAAACATATGCTCAAAATAGCTAAAGCAGTAAATGTTGCCTGCATAAATCCATTTCCAAAGATCTCTTTTTTCATATTATTCATTTTAGAAAGGGAGATCTCAAGACCTATAGTAAACATCAAGAACACTATACCAAACTCTCCAATGTGCTCTAGGGTGTTAGACTGGCTAGAATCCTGAAGTCCAAAACTATAAGCCAAAATAGTACCTGTAAAAATATAGCCTATTATTTGTGACACACCTACTTTTTTCAAAAGTAGATTCAAAACTGTTGAAATTCCAAGTGCTAAAACTATTATAAATAAAACTTTATCCATATTTTATAATTATCCCTATTTTTATTCTCTATAAAAGTATATCTAAATAACTTTTTAAGTGCATTTGTTATATAATCGCGAAAAGATTTAAAATATGGAGACAATCGGCATGACGAAGTACATTTTTGTAACTGGAGGGGTTTTAAGTTCTCTTGGAAAAGGGATTACGGCTGCTAGTATTGGTACATTACTAAAGCACTCTGGCAAAAAAGTGGGTATGCTTAAAATAGATCCATATATCAACGTTGACCCTGGAACTATGAGTCCACTTGAACACGGTGAAGTTTTCGTTACAAAAGACGGGGCTGAGACAGATCTTGACATTGGTAACTATGAGCGTTTTTTAGATACATCTTATTTAAAAACTGCTAACTTCACGACTGGTCAAGTTTACTCAAGCGTTATCGAGCGTGAGCGTGCGGGTGGATACCTTGGTCAAACTATTCAAGTTATCCCACATATTGTTGGTGAAATTGTTAGCCGTATCAAAGAAGCAGGTGAAGGCCATGAAATCTTGGTTGTTGAGCTTGGTGGAACTGTTGGAGATATCGAAGGCTTGCCTTTTATGGAAGCAATCCGTCAAATGAAACATGATGAAGACGTGGCAGGGACATTTTTTGTTCATGTAACTCTAATTCCTTACATCAAAGCTGCAGGTGAATTAAAGTCTAAACCAACTCAGCACTCTGTTCAGGAACTTCGCCGTATCGGTATAACTCCGCAGATGATTATTGCAAGAAGTGAAAACCCGCTTCCAAAATCATTTAAGAAAAAACTTGCTATGAGCTGTGATGTTCATCAAGATGCTGTTATAGAAGCTAATGATGCAGCTAGTATCTATGATGTACCTATGAGCTTTTTAAGGCAAGGGATTTTAAATCCTATAGCTAAGAACTTAGAACTTGGTGAACTTAATCCTGACATGGAGGAGTGGGATTCTTTAGTTAAAAAGATTGTTCAGCCAAAAGGTAAAACAACTATTGGCTTTGTAGGAAAATATCTTGAACTTAAAGAAAGTTACAAGTCTTTAACAGAATCTCTTATTCATTCAGGTGCACACCTAGATGCGAGAGTTGAGATCTGCTGGGTTGATTCTGAAGAGATCGAAGACAAAGGTGCTGAAGCACTTTTAGCTGATTGTGATTCTGTATTAGTAGCTGGAGGATTTGGTAACCGTGGTGTAGAAGGTAAAATTCAGGCTATTGAATATGCACGTACAAATAAGATCCCATACCTTGGAATATGTCTAGGTATGCAGCTTACACTGATCGAGTATGCTAGAAATGTACTTGGTCTTGAAGATGCAAATTCGATAGAGTTTGATGAAAACTGTAAAAACCCTATGATCTACTTAATCTCTGATTTCTTAGATCAAAACGGTGAAGCTCAGCTTCGTACACACAACTCACCAATGGGTGGAACACTTCGTCTAGGCGAATACCCTTGTGAGACTAAAGAGGGTTCAATCCTACGTGAAGCTTACAATGGTGAGAAAATTATTTATGAGCGTCACCGCCACCGTTATGAAGCAAACCCTGCTTATAGAGAACAATTAGAAAAAGCTGGTATGATAGTTACTGGTGAATCAAATGGTTTAATTGAGACAGTTGAGATAAAAGATCACCCTTGGTTCTTAGGTGTTCAGTTCCACCCTGAATTTACTTCACGCCTGCAAACTCCAAACCCTTCAATACTTGCATTTGTTAAGGCGTCACTAGA
Source organism: Sulfurimonas sp. (assembly GCF_041583195.1). Classification (NCBI taxonomy): domain Bacteria; kingdom Pseudomonadati; phylum Campylobacterota; class Epsilonproteobacteria; order Campylobacterales; family Sulfurimonadaceae; genus Sulfurimonas; species Sulfurimonas sp. The sequence goes on along the minus strand of NZ_JBFHGL010000005.1, from coordinate 158,325 downwards.
AGCTCATTAGTGGAAGTTTTAGATAAATATAAAATCTTTGAACTTTTAAGTTCAAGATTTGATGAAGAAAAAAAACTCTCAGAGATCCCAAACCCCGCCCTTTTAAAAGACGGTCTAAAAGCCGCTTCAAGAATCGCAGAAGCTATTAAAAACAATCAAAAAATTACACTAGTTGGTGATTATGATGTAGATGGCGTTACATCGACTGCTATAATGAGTGATTATTTTAAACAAATTCCATACCCTTTAGAGACAATCATCCCAAATCGTTTTAACGATGGCTACGGTGTAAATCCGACTGTACTAGAACGTATAGAAACAGACCTTCTTATAACGGTTGACAATGGTATAGCTGCTATAGAGGCTGCACAAATCTGCAGGGAGCGTGGCATTGACCTGATTATTACAGATCATCATACACCTGGAGATACTCTGCCAGATGCATATGCTATAGTTGATCCAAAACTTGATGGATGTGAGTACCCTTTTAAAGAGATCTGTGGAGCCCAGGTAGCATGGCTTGTTTTGGGACTTGTAAAAAAAGAACTATCTTTAGATATAGATATGAAACAATTTTTGGACATACTTGCAATAGGTATTATTGCTGATGTAATGCCCCTAATTGATATTAACCGTACACTAGTTCGTGAAGGTTTAAAGGTCTTGACGCACTCAAAGCGTCCGGCATCTGTAATTATAAAAGACTATATAAACAAATCTACCGTTACAAGTGAAGATATTGCGTTTGGCATAGCTCCAAGAATAAATGCAGCAGGAAGACTCGAAGATGCTTCAATTGCATTAAAGTTTTTCACATCTACTGATCTAAATCAAGCATACAAATATTTCAATCAGCTTTCTCTTTTAAATGAAGAAAGAAAAGAGACTGAAGCCCACACTACAAAAGTAGCTGCTCAGTCTGTAAATGAAAATGACAGAATAATAGTAGTAGCAGGAGAAGATTGGCATGAGGGTGTCGTAGGTATAGTAGCTTCACGTCTAAGTGACAAGTATGGACGGCCAAGTATTGTACTAAATATAGAAGATGGAAAAGCAAAAGGGAGTGCTAGAAGTATAGGTGAAGTGAATATTTTTAAGCTCCTTGACCAAAATAAACATTTTCTAAATGGTTTTGGTGGTCATAAGATGGCAGCAGGTCTTAGTATCGATCAAGAATATATATATGAGTTTTCAAAAGCTATAAATCAAAGTGCTAAACATATACCTGATTCCGATTTTATACCAAAAGAAAATCTAATTGGAAAAATCGATACCAACTCTATAGATATGGAACTATTAAACATTTTTGATATGTTTGAGCCATATGGGGAAGCAAATAAACGCCCTACTTTTTTAATTGAGAACGCTTTTGTTGAAGATGTAAAAGTTTTCGGTCGTGAAAAAAATCATTCTAAAATAATACTAAAGCAAAATAAAAATGATATCTCTTCACTTGAACTAACTCTTTTTAAACAGGTTTTTGAATTACCTGAAGATAAAAAAATAACTCTCTCTTACACTATAAATAAAAATGAATGGAACAATAAGGTTAATATTCAATTACTTGTAAATAAAATCTACACATAGATATTAATTTATACTAATATGATACTTGCTCTATTATCTATTTTTATATAGAATAGTTACATTATCACAAAATCTCATACATTATATTATTTAATTATTCATAAGATTATCTAAAGTAATATAAATATTTCTTATGCTTACTTTTGTAACAATTTTTTTAAAATTTATCACTTTTTTATCACTTTTGTGTCAAATTTCTCTCCAGTTTGTGATATGATGATATGGAATTAAAAAAATGAAGGAATTCGAATGAAAAAAATAATCGCTCTTTCGGCTGTGGCTTTTTTAAGTACAGCAGTATATGCTGCAGATGCTGATCTTCAATCTCAAGTTGAACAGTTAAGCAAAAAATTAGAAAGATTAACTAAAAAAGTTGGTGAAGTAAATGCACAAGCTGCAAAAGATAATATCAAATTTGATGTTGACTTTCGTACAGCTGTTGATAAAATAGAATATGAAACACTTGGAACTGGCGCACTTGGAAAACAAACTTATAAAAATACTGGTGTTTGGTCTAACCGTTTATGGTTAAACATGGGTTATGCTCCAACTGATAATATGGTATTTAAAGGTCAACTAGCTTATAACAAAGCGTTTGGTGCAGCTCCAATAGGTGCAGCTGGAAGCTTTGCTGGTGGTGAAACTTTTAGTGTTCCACAAAGAGGTTTTGGTTTTGATACTTTTGACTGGATCTCAAGTGAAACTCTAAACGATGACAAAATCCGTGTAAGAGAAGCTTACTGGTTATGGATGCCAAAAATTGGTGATATCGGTTTCACTGCAAGTATCGGTCGTCGTCCATCTACTAATGGTTACTTAGCTAACTTACGTGAAGATGATCCAAAAGCAAAATCTCCACTAGGACACGTTATCAATATGGAATTTGATGGGGCTTCTGCTGGTATCAAACTTGACAAATATGTTCCTGGTATGATGTTTAAACTATGTCTTGGCCGTGGTTTAACTAATGCTAAAGCATGGGCTAATGAAGCAGATTTTACTTTATCAAGCTATATGAGTCCTACATCTCCTAGCTATATTGAAGACGCAAATGCTTTAGATACTATTGATATGTACGGATTTATCTTTGTTCCATATGATGATGGTCAATATGCACTTAAAACAACTTGGTACCGTGGTAAAAACGTACCTGGTATGGTTGGTAGCTTTACAATTGATGCTGCTGGACCTGCATTTGCAATGGATCAAAGCTGGGCTATGGATACTATAGGTGATATGGACGGTATGGCTGCATCATTAAAAATTGACGGTATCGGTAATGAGATCAGTGACTTTTTAGACGAAACAACTTTCTTTGCATCTTATGCAATGAGTAAATCTCGTCCTCACGCTCGTTCTGGTGATATGATGACTATGACACCTGCTGCTGGAGCTCTAATGGCTCTAATGCCGGCTGCTCAGCAACAAATGATGGGTTCTTTAATGTCAGTATTAGATACTGGTGCAATGATGGGTTCAGATAAAGAACAAACAGGTCACTCTTACTGGTTAGGAATTAACACTCCAAACTTAACTGGTGGTAGATTTGGTTTAGAGTACAACCATGGTGATAAGTACTGGAGACCATTTACATATGGTGAAGACACTTTAGTTGGTTCTAAACTTGCTACTCGTGGTTCTGCAATAGAAGCTTACTGGTCACAACCATTAATTGATGATGTATTCAGCATGCAAGTAAGATATACATCTATCAAATATGACTATACTGGTTCAAACGGTTTCTTTGGTGATGGTGGTACTCCATACTCTATGAGTGAAGCTAGACAACTTAACCAACTATTCGGTATGTTAGGTGGTGCATATGATCCAGTTGAAAAAGCTCAAGACTTAAGAGTTTACTTCCGTTATAGATATTAATATAACTTTAGAAAAAGCCTTTAAGGCTTTTTCTTATAATAATTATAAGCTATTCTTCTCAAATCCCCTATTTACCAATATTTCAAATATATGTATTATGTAAAAAACAGACACTTTATCACAATAATGTGATAACAATCTTTAAAATTGTTAAAATTTGTATTGTTTAAAAATGTATTAAGCTGATTACAAGTAAAATCAATTAATCTAATACATAAGGGAAATTATATGTCTAAAAATCAGATCTTAGAAGAGATTCTAAATGAAGTTGATAAGCATCCAGAGGTTATGTCTCGTCGTGACGCTTTAAAATTCATGAGTGTATCACCTGTTGCAGCATCAATCATGGCTGGAACAACTGTTGGAGCTGCTAGTGCGGTTGCTGCTGACGTTAAAGGTAAAATCGTTATCGTAGGTGGTGGTTTAGCTGGTATGAGTACTGCTGCTCGTCTTAACAATTCTATAAGCAATGCTGATATCACTGTAATTGAACCAGACCCAATGTCAGTTTCTTACCAACCTGGTCAAACTTTAGTAGGTGCGGGTATATGGGATAAAAGTGATATTCAATACAACAGAGATGAATTTGTACCAAGTGGTGTAAAACTAATCAAAGGTAGTGTTACTGCATTTGATCCTGACAACAACTCTGTTACTGTTGATGGTTCAAAAGAGATTAAATATGATCAAATGATCATAACAACGGGTGTTATATTAAATTATGGTGCTATCAAAGGTCTTGAAGGTGAGATCACTTCAAGTGGTGCTGATAATGCTGCTGTTAAAAACTCTGGTATTACTAAAGATGGATTACACTCAATCTACTTCCAAGACGGTGCAGAAGCTACTTGGAAAGGTATTGAAGAGTTAATTGAAAAAGCTAAAGCTCATAAGGGTCCTGAAAAACTACAAGCTGTATTCACTCACCCAAATACTCCTATTAAATGTGGTGGTGCTCCAAAGAAAATCATGTATCTTACAAATTCTCGTTTAGAAGAAGCTGGGGTTCGTGATAAAGTTGAATTAACTTTCTATCCAAACGGCGGTGGAATGTTTGGTATTAAAGATTACCATGATGCTATCGTAGAACAATTTAAAGCTCGTGACTTTAAATGGCACTATAAACATAACCTAGTAGAAGTTGACACAGCTAAAAAAATAGCTGTATTTGACAAACACTGGCAAGAAAAAGGTGCATACGATGAGGATTTAGAAGAGTACACTATGGTTACTAAACACGAGCGTGTAGAAGTACCATATGACTTTATGCACGTAACTCCACCTATGAAAGCTCCAGATGTAGTTGCAAACTCTGCAGTTGGTTCAGCAAAAGGTTGGGTTCCTGTAAATAAAGAGACTCTACAACACGTTAAATATAAAAACGTATGGTCTTTAGGTGATGTTGCTGCTGTTCCTATGGGTAAAACTGGTGGATCTGCACGTAAACAATACAAAGTAGTTGTAGATAATATGATTGCTGCAATGCAAGGTAAAGAATTAACTGCTAAATATGATGGATATACAGTATGTCCACTTATTACTAGCATCGGTACTGTTATGTTAGCTGAATTTAACTGGGCTTCAAAACCAGCTGGTTCAGGTGTTAATGCAGCATCATTCCCATTAGATCCAACTCAAGAGAGATGGATTTGGTGGTTATTAAAAGTTTATGCTCTAAAACCAATGACTATCCACGGTATGCTTTCAGGCCGTGCATAATCACATCCCCTTTTATGGGGATACTCTTCAATAATCTCTACACAGATTTCATAAATATCAAAAAATTATCAAAAATAATGCTATTTTTATTTTTTCGTGGTAAAATAAATAAATTTCAAATAGGAGAAACACGAAATGTCAAAAATGATTAAAATCGCTTTAGCAGCATTAGTTATGTTAACTATGAGTGCTACAACACTAAACGCAGACGTTGCAAAAGGTCAAAAACTATACCTTAAAAAATTAAAAGGTGCTTGTGGTATGAACGGTGCTAAAATGGCTACTAAACACTCTCAAGCTGAGTGGGAAGATGTTAAAGGAAACTTAGCAGAAGAGATCAAAAGTATTTGTCCAAAAGTTAAAGATAGCGCTTTAAAAGAAAAATATTTACAACACTACTTTGACTTTTTCTATGAGTATGCTAACGACAGTGGTAACGTTCCATCTTGTTAAGTACTTTTTGAACCCTTCTTGGGTTCATTTATAATTCGAGTTTATATTATTGTCAGAAATATTCGATTACATTAAGGCAAGATCCCTTATAACAAACCTCCAAAAAACAGATGACAACAACTTAGTATATTCTACAAAACTTCATGGTGCTAAACTTTTTTCTGCTGAAAACTGCAGTGTTAAAGCAAATTTTTCAAATCAATTTCTAAATCAAGACACAACAGCCGTAGCTTTTAATAACAACGGAAACCTTATTGCATTTTCAAACAATAAAACAATATATATAGCTGATCTTACAAAAAAAGAGATATTAAAAACTATAATAACAGATTCTAAAAAAATACAACTGCTTACATTTGATGAAACGTCAAACTACATCATTGCAGGAAACGAAAACGGAAGAGTTATACAATATAACTGTATAAGTTCATCTGCACTATCTAGATTATGCTCTTTTCCTTATAATGAGACAGATAGAAAAAGGATACGAAAAAACTATGTAAGTGCCTTTGCGATAAATAAAAATAGGCTTGCAACCAGTGGTCTTGGTGGTAGTATAATCATTATAGATATGTATTCAAGAGCAAACAAAATAGTTCTTCACAACTCACGTTCACGAATTAATGCACTACACTTTATTGACGATAACACTTTAATAAGCGGGAATTTTGACGGTTTGATCACTATTTATTCCATAAAAGAAAAGAAAATTTTAGCTGAGATAGAAACACCTCTTATAAGGATTCGTCAGATCATATCAATGCCTAACCCTAACTATATTATGGTCTGCTCAAACAGTAATTTTATAAGCATAGTCGATATTAAAAAACACAAAATGCTCCATCACAACTACATAGAGTTTAACGACAGTGTGATCAAGCTTGCAAATATAGATGATAAAAATGTAGCTGTGGCACTTAAAAACGGAATGATCCATAAAATAGAATTAAGTACAGGTGAGAATATAAAATCTTTTATACTGCATAACTCTTTAGACAAAGCATATAAACTTATAGATAAAGAACCTATGTTAAAAGATACAAAAGAGTATCATGAGCTTGAAAAAATATATAAAGGTATATACAAAAAAGCCATTGTAGCTTTAATTAATCAAAATATATCCATGGCAAAAGAACTACTGGATATGTTTATTGATTTACCGTCAAAAAGACATGAGATTAGTTCCTTATTTATTGCATTTAAAAACTACAATAATCTAAAAGTGCTTTATGTAGGGAAAAAAATCTCTGTTATATATGCACTTGTATCAAGATATCCTGAACTTGAGCATACACCTATTTTTAAAAAAGTTGAAGAGTTTTGGAGAGATGATTTTAAAAATGCTCAACGTCAGATGCTGCAAGGAAAAATAGGAAAAGCAAATTTTTTACTAGATAAATACAAAACAATTCCTGCAAAAAAAGAGATGGTTAACTTAGTACTAAATCAAAATAAAGAGTTCATACAGTTTATTTTGGCTCTGGATAAAAAAGATTATGCCTTAGCGTCACAAATGAGTAAAAAAAATAAACTACTTACTAAAGCGCCTAGCTATAAAATACTTGAAAATGAGATAGAGTATAAAATAGATCAAATAAAAACTTTTATATATCAAGGTGATACACAAAAAGCTAAAATTGCGATATCTATAATAGAAAATGTCCCTCATTTAAAAAAACAAATAGAATATTTTTTAAAAGAATGCGAACACTTAGAACTATTACAAAAATATTATGAAAAAAATGATTTTAAAAGGTGTTATGAAACTCTGGATATGTACCCTTATCTATATACCACAGAGCTTGGTGAAATGCTTGAAAAGCATTGGAAAGGGATCATCCAAAAGTGTGAACATTATGCTATGAAAGGCAATGTTTCAGATATAAAGAAAACTCTTGGTGAGCTTATGATGTTAGAAGGAAGGGTAGACAAAGTAGGAGATCTGTTTAGATTATCGTTTCACGTCAGAATGAAAGTTTACTTTTCTAAACGTTCTTTTAAAGAGTTTGAAAAACTGATATATACATATACTGATACTTTTGGACTTGATCATGAAGTTAGCCAGCTAATGAAAAAATATGAACTTAAAACAAAACAAAAGCTAGCTATAACTCAAGACGTAACAACAAACAGAAACTCTTGGCTATATTCAGACTTTGTAAAATAATCAGCTTTTGATTATACCTGTAATCTCTTCAACCGTTTGATCATAAGGTACTATATCATCTGAACGCTGTTTTAAAAACTGCTCCATTGCATCTTTTTTATTTATTGCTTCATCTAACTCAGGGTCAGTACCTTTAGTATATGCACCAATACGGATTAACATCTCATTTTCTTTTAAAAGGGTATACATTCTTCTAAACTTCATAACTGCATCCATATGCTCTGTTGTCACGATGTCATTCATAACCCTAGAAGCAGAGTTTAGTATATGAATAGGTGGATATATACCAAAGTCTGTAAGCTCACGTGATAGCACTATATGACCATCTAAAATAGACCTACTCTGATCAGCTATTGGGTCACCCATATCATCACCCTCAATAAGTACCGTAAAAAATGCAGTAATACTACCCTTGCCTGCTTCTTTTCCTGCACGCTCCATTAACTGTGGTAAAAGTGTTAGAGACGATGGTGGATAACCTTTTGATGTAGGTGGCTCACCCAAAGCCAGACCAATCTCACGCTGAGCCATGGCAAACCTTGTTACAGAATCCATAATAAATAAAACGTCTTGCCCTTTATCTTTAAAATACTCTGCAACACTCATAGCTGAAAATGCACCATATTTACGCATAAGTGGTGAATCATCACTTGTAGCTACAATGATAACTGTATTTGTAAGATCTCCACCAAGATTTTTTTCTATAAACTCAGGAACCTCACGCCCACGCTCACCGATAAGTGCTACAACTTTAACAGGCGCATCTGCACCACGAACTATCATCCCCATCAGAGTTGATTTCCCTACCCCGCTTCCTGCAAAAATACCAAGTTTTTGACCTTTTCCGCAAGTTAGAATTCCATCTATAGTTTTTACACCTACGCTGAATACTTCATCGATCATCCCACGTTTCATAGCAGGAATAGGGTCTTTTATAATAGGAGCTAATTTGGTATTCTTTATAGGTCCCTTACCGTCTATAGGCTGCATAAACGGATTTACAACACGTCCTATAAGACCATCACCTACATCTATATTTAAACCGTTGGAATCTAAATATACTTTATCACCAGCACGAAAGCCTTCAACGAAACGAAACGGGGTTATATAAAAAGTCCTGCCATCAATCTCAGTTACCATACCAACCGTCTCTTGCCCTGTATAGTTTGATATAATTCTTACCATATCGGATATGCTTACATTTAGTCCAGTTGCAGTAATAACCGTAGCATTTATTTTAACTACTTCACCAAAATGTGTTGAGTGATTAACAGATGATAGTTTTTCTTTTAGGGAACTAAACGGCATAGTATCTTAGTATCTTGTTCCGGTTGGAGAGTTTATTAAAGAGAAAAATTCGCTTCTTGTTTTTTCATCTTTTTTAAATAATCCGCGTAGTGCGCTTGATGTTGTAGTAGAGTTAATCTTTTCAACTCCACGCATCTCCATACACATATGACGTGCCTGAATTACAACAGCTACACCTTTTGGATTTATTGTCTCCATTATTGCATCAGCTATCTGCTCAGTAAGTTGCTCCTGTATCTGCATACGACGAGCAAATACATTTACAACGCGAGGTATTTTTGAAAGACCGACAACTTTTCCATCTGGAATATAAGCTACATGTACACGACCTATTATCGGTAATAGATGATGTTCACAAGTTGAATAGAACTCAATATCTTTTATTAGAACCATCTCATCATTACTTGTTGAAAACATAGCAGATTCAAGTATCTCTTTTGGATCTTCTTTGTATCCGCCATAAATAAATTCATATGCTTTTCTAACACGTTTTGGAGTATCTAATAGACCTTCACGATTAGGATCTTCTCCAACATGTTCCATCATGGTTTTAACGGCGTTTTCAAACTGTATATCTTTACTATCAGACACTATGTAACCTTTGAAGTTTAATAAGGAAATTATACAATAATTTTTTGCTCGATAAAACCGTATTTTTCAAGCTTTTTAAACAAAGATCTTTATTTATATTCTTTTGAATAAGTTCCTTTTTATCATCATTTAACTCATTAAAAAAAATAAAATTATATAACTTTATAACCATCCCTAAAGTGTTTGGGATGATCATAATTAAGCTCACTCTATTTTTTACATCCAGTATCTATTTTAAATATTGAATATAATGGACAAAAACCTACTGCACCAGTAATTAAAGGGATTAAACCAATTAGAGATAATAATGTCATATCAGCTAGTAAACCATATGCAATTAAAGCAACCCCTACAACTATTCTAATAATTCTATCTATCTTTCCTGTATTAAAACACATTTTCAATCCTTTATTTGATATAGAGTAATTATACACAAATATTATTTTTTATAATATACTAGAGTAATTAGAGAAAAAGCAGAAGTAGGTATTCTTTTAGTTAGTATCTAATGCCGGGTAGAACCCAGCAGTTATTTTAAAATTGCTTATTGAACAAAAACGTGTGGAACAATAAGAGGATATTTTTTCATTTTTCTGTAGATGTGTTTACGAACGACTTGACGTAAGTCATTCTCTAACGCACGGCCATTTTCTAATAAACCGTCTTTAATATGTAATAAGAAGTGCTCTAGAACCTCTTCCATCTCTTTAGCAAAAGCTTTATCATGCTTGTCAGCTACTAGACCAAATGATGTAACTTTTGGTTTTGAAAGCATCTTAGCGTGTTGTCCATCAACCTCTGCAATAAGCATAACAATACCATCTGATGCAAGTTTTTGACGATCAAGTACGATATCATCTTCGATTTTATGGTTGTTTTGGTTATCGATATAAGTTTTACCTGATTTAACCGTTTTAACTTTTCTCATATATTTCGGAGCTACCTCTATAGAGTCACCATCATTCATAATATAGATATTTCTCTCAGGAATCCCACACATTACAGCTGTCTCTTTATGACGCATAACGTGGTTATACTCACCATGAACAGGTAGGAAAAACTTAGGATTAGTAAGGCGTAACATAAGTTTTTGCTCTTCAATAGATGCGTGACCTGAAACGTGAATATCTTTATCGTTAGAAATTTTTGCACCTGCACGTTGTAAATGGTTTAACATACCTGAGATACTTCCCTCATTACCTGGAATAGCACGTGATGAAAGAACTATTAGGTCTGTTGGCTTGATCTTAATATGTCTGTGTTCACCTATACTCATTCTAAATAGAGCAGAACTTGGTTCACCCTGTGAACCTGTTGTAACGATCAGTACATCTTTATCATTCATGTGTGCAACTTGTTCAGGTTCAACGAATGCATTTTTAGGAAGTTTTACATAATCATACTGCATAGCTATTTCTATGTTTCTCTCCATTGAGCGTCCTATTACACAGATCTTACGTCCATATTTAATACCGTACTGTATAGCTTGCTGAACACGGTGAATGTTTGAACTAAACGTTGAAAGAATTACACGACCCTCAGCTTTGCTAAATACACGATCTAATGCCGGAGCTACACTTAACTCTGATGGTGTCGGTAGTGGATTATAAGAGTTAGTAGAATCACTTAAAAGACATAAAACTCCCTTATCTCCATAGTAAGCAAGTCTATGTAAATCTGCAGGATAACCATCAACTGGAGTGTGATCTATTTTAAAGTCACCAGTGTGAATAACCGTACCGGCATCTGTTGTAATAGCTAATGATGAACTATCTATAATAGAGTGAGTCATGTGCATCCACTCTATTTTAAAATCTTCACCAATGTCATAAACTTTTCTTTTCTCAATTGGATTGAAAAATCTTCTATGCTCTTTTATATGATGTTCATCAAACTTATTACCGATCATTGCTAACGGCAATGGCGTACCATAAATTGGAAATTGCATCTCTTTATATAGATAAGGCATAGCACCGATGTGATCTTCGTGAGCGTGAGTGATGATTACAGCTTTAATTTTATCTTTTATTTCACGAATATATGAAAAATCGGGTACTAATATATCTACACCATGCATATCTTCATCTGGGAAACTCATACCAACATCAACAAGAATTGCTTCTTTTTGAGTCTCAAAAACAGTTATATTTCCACCGATTTCACCTAAACCACCAAGTGGAGTGATACGAATTTTGTCTTTTGAGTTTAAGTCAAGTTTGAAGTGTGGATTTAATCTTTGTTTGTGACCTTCCTGATTAAGAGTAACAAACTTTTTAAGATTTTCATCTACAGGTGTAGACTGGCGACGACGTCCACCGCGATTACCACCACTATTTTTACTACGGTTTTGATTATTTTTAGAATTAGGTTTTGAATCTTTACTTTGATTATTATTACTATTATTGTTGTTTCTATTATTTCTATTATTTGGTCTACGGTTTTGATTTGGCTTTTTAGCCTCTTTTACGTTGCCATTTACTTCTGGCTCTATTACGTTACCATTATTTTCCATCCAAACTCCTTTTGCAGGCAGTGCCCACTTTTTATTTTATTTTTTTATAGAGTTGGTGATAGTCCTGAGTGCTAACCTGATGAGGACGAATCGTTAATGTAAGATTTAGGCTTTCAAAGGCCTCTTGAAGTTTCACTTTTTCATATTTTGAAGATAAGTTTTTCATCAAAGTCTTTCTAGGCTGCGTAAATGCAACTCTTAGCAAATCCTCGAAATCCTTGTCAGATCTATCTTTATCTTTTTCAATTAAAAAAACTGCAGAATCAATTTTTGGAGGTGGTTCAAAAGCAGTCGGTGGGACTTTTACAACTATTTTTGCCATCCCTACACTTTGAGTTATTATACCCAAAGAACCAAATACCTTTTCTCCAGCCTCAGCACAAAATTTTTCTGCTACTTCAAGCTGAGTCATTACAAGAATATTTTTACACATTGTATCAGCGAGTGCTTTTAGGATAATATTAGTGGCTATATAATATGGCAGGTTTGCTACCAGATCATACGGCTCATCTATTAAATTTCCATTTGAGCTACTCTGCCAAGCAGTGAGCACGTCCCCACAATTTAGGTGGAGTTGCTTGGTATTGATCTCTTCTTTAAACTTTTCTTGTAAAATCTTACATAAATCGGTATCGACCTCAAAAGCTTCTACACTTTCGACATCTACTAAATATTTAGTTAAATCACCTAAGCCAGGCCCAATTTCAACAATTTTATTTTTATTTTTGGGCTTCGATTGGATGATTTTGTGTAATACACTCTCATCTTTTAAGAAATTTTGTCCAAATTTCTTCTTAGCTACTACGCTATTCTCATTCATAAACATGAGTTTATCTGAAGTTAGCTTATATAAAGTTAATAACTAAACAAGTTCCCTTATCTTTTCATCAGGAACAGCTAGTAGCCTTCTCTCTAACCTATTAATCTCATCTAAAAGTTTTTTAGATACTGTTTCGAGCTTGTCATAATAATCTAAGGCTCTTATCGATTCCTCTTGAGTTATTTTTTTCTTAGTACCGAAAATCTTTGATAATAAGCCACCACTTTGTTTAGAAAAATATATATGGAATATATTCATATATATGTCATGAAGTTCAGAGTGTAACTCTTCTATAGCAACCATGCACTCAACAGGATTATTCGATAAAGCATTTAAAACCTGCCCATCTCCATAGAACCATTTTCCAAATTTACACTCAGTTGAATCAACCGGAATTGCATCTTTTTCAACCTCTATACCATTAATTAAAAGTTTGGCTTTTTGTACCCATTTTATATGAGCGCTTTTTGCAGCTCTTAGATGCTCGATTATCTGATCTTTTTCCATATAATCAACCTTTTTAAACAAATTATAATATTATAACTTTTTTTTATCATTTTAACAATGCTATTATTAAATTTATTTTTATATCCACATAACAAAGTATAAGGAAAAAGTTGTATAATTCATTTATTATATATAAGGTGTAAATTTGAACTATTTTGCAAAAAGAATTATCCCATGTCTAGATGTTAAAGACGGTAGAGTTGTAAAGGGTGTTAATTTTGTTGGTTTAAAAGATGCAGGCGATCCTGTTGAAGTTGCAAAACGTTATAATGAAGAGGGTGCAGATGAGATCACTTTTTTAGACATTACTGCATCTAGTGACAATCGCGAAACTATAGTAGATATAGTAGCAGAAGTTGCACGTGAAATATTTATACCTTTAACTGTCGGCGGTGGTATACGTAAACTTAATGATATTTACAAACTTTTAAATGTAGGATGCGACAAAGTAAGTGTAAACTCAGCAGCTATAAAACGTCCGGAGTTAATAGACGAAGGTGCTAAGCGTTTTGGTTCTCAGTGTATAGTAACTGCTATAGATGTTAAAAAAACCGGTGACAAATACAATGTTTATCTAAACGGTGGTCGTGTTGATACAGGTATTGATGCTGTAGAATGGGCTAAGGAAGTTGTAGAGCGTGGAAGTGGTGAAATACTTTTAACATCTATGGATGCTGATGGTACAAAAGCGGGCTTTGAGCTTAACATTACAGAACAGATCTCAAAGGCTGTAAACGTTCCTGTAATTGCAAGTGGTGGAGCAGGTACTATGGAGCACATAAAAGATGCATTTGAACACGGTGCCGATGCAGCACTAGCAGCAAGTATATTTCACTACAAAGAGATCGATATAATGGATCTAAAACATTATCTACATAATGAAGGGATACCTGTAAGACTTTAAGTCTTTTCAGTTTCACGAGTAATATTTAATATGTTTGAGCTATCAAGAGCAAAATGTTTCATGTGAAACATTTAAATTGCTAAAGTTAAACTACAAAGGATTTATCATTATTATCTGCGCCGGAAATAACGAAACTTTTGATTTTGCAACTCCAATGGGAGTAGGGCTTATAGAGTCAGCTATGAATATAACTAGGCTTTGTTTATTTGACAAACCTGAATTCTTGTTATTTGTAGGTACTGCAGGTAGTTATGGAAATCATAATATTTTAGATATTGTTGAATCTAAAACAGCTGCCAATATTGAACTTTCTTTTTTAGACTCTTGTGCTTATACACCACTTGACAATGTAGTATCAACTAACACAACTAACATAAAAGATGTTATTGTAAATTCATCTAACTACATATCAACTTGTGAAGAAAAAACAAAAAAGTTTTTAAAGTTAGGACTTGAAATTGAGAATATGGAATTTTATTCAGTTTTAAAAATAGCAGAGGAGTTTAATATACCTGCAGGTGGAGTTTTTTGTATAACAAACTATACAAATAAAGATGCCCATAAAGATTTTATAAAAAATCATAATGAAGCAAAAAAGCTTTTAGAAATACATGTAAAAAATAGGATTAAGGAGCTAACATCAGTATAACAGAATTAAAACCAACGCTTCTTGATTTTACAAAAGAGGAATTGCTTGGAATTATAAAACCATCGTTTCGTGTAAAACAGATTCTAGGTTGGTTATATCATAACTATGCATCTACATATGATGACATGAAAAATATTCCCAAGTCTTTAAAAGAGGAATTAGCACAAAAATATATAGTTAGTCCTCTAAAAATAGTTAAAAAAGAAGAATCATCAGATGGAACTATAAAGTATCTATTTGAACTACAAGACGGAAAAACTGTAGAAGCAGTTTGGCTAAAGATGAAAGATGATATTTATGATGATTCTGGAAAACTAATACATGAAGCTAAGTATACTATATGTGTATCTACGCAAGTTGGATGCAAAGTAGGGTGCTCATTTTGTTTAACGGCAAAAGGTGGCTTCACAAGAGACTTGTCTGCAGGTGAAATAGTAGGGCAGGTCGTAGCTCTAAAACGTGATAATGATCATAAACATAACCGTAAAATCAATATAGTATATATGGGTATGGGTGAACCGCTTGATAATTTAACTAATCTTGCAAAAGCGATAGAGATCTTTAAAGAGGAAGATGGTCTTGCAATTAGCGGTAAACGCCAAACTGTCTCAACTAGTGGCTTAAGTAATAAAATAGATCAGCTAGGAGCTATGGATCTAGGTGTACATATAGCAATATCACTTCATGCGGTAGACGATGAACTTAGAACTGAGCTTATACCTATGAATAAAGCTCATAACATTAATTCTATCATTGAGGCTGTTAAACGCTTTCCAATAGATACACGTAAACGTGTTATGTTTGAATACCTTGTTATAAAAGATAAAAATGACGATATAGCATCTGCTAAAAAGCTTGTAAAACTTTTATCAGGGATAAAAGCAAAAGTAAATCTAATATACTTTAATCCTTATCCAGGTACTACATATGACAGACCTGAATTAAAAGATATGATTAACTTCCAAGAGTATCTGGTTAAACATGGGTTATTGTGTACAATACGTGATTCAAAAGGTATAGATATTTCAGCTGCATGTGGACAGTTAAAAGAAAAAGAAAAGGAAGAAATATAATGGGTGCTATAGAGATATTTCAAATAATTTTTTTAATAGTAGTATTTGCTGTTGGTGTAATTGGTTTTCTTAAAGCTGCTACATCAAAAGACTCTGAAGAAGATTAATGTTTACACTGTGTTATCATAATATGATAGAATAGATTTAAATTTAAAAGGAAAACTGTATGTCTAGTGAAAGAAAAAAAACTAATACTGATCGTATTAAACGTATATATGAACTATGTGAAGACCATTTTGGTAACACTCTTTTTGTAGGTGTTAAATACCATAAACAGATTGGATGGGTAGCTAAAGTTCAATTTGAAGATAATATAAACTTTGGTAACTTAACTGCTGATGGTGACGATGCTACTGATGCTCTACGTAAATTAAAAAAGCGTGTTAAGAAGATTATTAAAAGATACAATAACGTATAGTTATTAAACGCTTACTTCTAAATAAGTAAGTTAAATTCTACCTCGAAGAATACATTCCAAACTAATCGTTCATCGGGCTATATTTTACAAGTAAAATATGCTCCTCTTTACTGTTTGTGAATGCAAAACGACCAACACACCAGGGAGGTCGTTCTTAGATGTAATAATACCCTCTTTTTCTTACAAAAAAATTATCCAAAGTTATCTAAAAATATTTCTTAAAATTTTATAATAGATAATAAAATGTTTACAATTTGTAATAAATGTGAATTATTCACACATTGTTCTAACTTGTGAATAAAACTAAACTTTATTATAAGTAAATTTGAAAATTTTGGATTTATTTAAGAGTTTTTTTATCTAAATTCACACTTAATTTCAATAGCTTTAACACAACTTAAAGCCCATAATATAGGGACCTACATCGATTGTGATAATAAAAAAAAACAACCTGAATATTTGATACTTAAAACTGCTTAAAAGTTATTCACATTAGATTTATAAAACAAATAATAACTGCTTATTTTTTGTTACTACTTATAACTTTATTCACTTCATCTAAAAAAATATCTGAACTCTTTATATTATATGTATTACCGTACAGTTCAAATTCTAATTCGCAGGCATGAAGCATAAGTCTTGATGAACCACTCAGTTCTATTCTTTCATCTTCTGATATCTCTTTATCTAAAAACCTAAGAACATTAGTTTCTTCCTGTCCATAAATTGGATCTCCAACTATTGGATGTTTCACGTGGAACAAATGTACACGAATTTGATGTTGCCTACCAGTATACGGTTTACACTCAACTAAAGTCATATCTTTTTCAGCAAAATACTTTAAAGGTTTGAAATGTGTTTTAGAAGCCTTACCTTCTTCGTGGACTTTAACAACCATTCTAACTATAGCGCTATGATCTTCACGTCTTAACAATGGTTCTTCTACTGTGATCTCTTCTTTAAACTCTCCATGAACTAAAGCTAAATATGTTTTTTGCATATCGCGAAATTCAAACATTGCTTTGATATCTTTTTCACTTTGTTTATCTCTAGCACAAAGTACAAGTCCGCTTGTCTCTTGATCAATTCTATGAGCTATATTTGCTTCGAGTCCAAACTGATATTTTAATTCATCTACTAAAGAGTATTCTGTATTTCTATTTTGAGGATGAATTAAAACTCCACTTGGTTTATCAAATACAACAAACTTATCTTCAACTGTTACAGGTTTTAAACCTCTAGTACTTGGTTCGTATACTACAAACTCAAATTCACCTTCAACTTCAGCTGTTGGAATTGTCATAGGCTTGCCATCTATAAATAATCTTCCATTAGCAATATGTCGCTGTGAGTCTCTTTGAGATATACCAAGTTCATCTATTAAAAATTTAAAAGCTCTTTGTTTTGTAGGAGAGTAAAAACGCTTTAGTTTAAATGGCAAGTGTTTACCTTTTATAATTAATCGTATCTTTACATACATTTTTGTACAATTCGATACTTTGTATATATGAAATTATACACTAATAAAAACACAAGGGTTAGACAGATGGTAGAAAGATATGCTCGTGAAGAGATGAGTAAACATTGGACACAACATGCTAGATATGCTGCATGGCTTGAAGTTGAAAAAGCTGCTGTAAAAGCTTGGGCAAAACTTGGTAAGATTCCTCAAGATGATGCTGATAAAATTGTAAAAAATGCAACATTCTCAGTAGAGAGAATTGAAGAGATCGAAGCAATTACAAAACACGACCTTATTGCATTTAATACTAGTGTTGCAGAATCACTTGGTGATGAATCACGTTGGTTCCACTACGGTATGACATCTTCAGATGCAGTTGATACTGGCGTAGCACTTCAAATGAGAGACTCTTTAACTATTATTATTGAAGACGTAAAGATGTTAATGGAATCGATCAAAAAAAGAGCAGAAGAGCATAAATTAACTTTAATGGTTGGACGTTCTCACGGTATTCACGGTGAGCCTATTACATTTGGTCTAACTTTAGCAGTTTGGTATGACGAAGTAGCACGTCATCTTAAAAACCTAGAAGAGACTATGGAAGTAATCTCTGTAGGACAAATCTCTGGAGCTATGGGTAACTTTGCTCACGCACCACTAGAGTTAGAAGAATTAGCAATGGCTGAACTTGGTTTAAAACCTGAACCATGTTCAAACCAAGTAGTTCACCGTGACAGATATGCAAGACTTGCAACTGCTTTAGCATTACTTGCATCTTCAGTTGAAAAGTTTGCAGTTCAAGTACGTCACTTACAAAGAACAGAAGTATATGAAGCTGAGGAGTATTTTGCAAAAGGGCAAAAAGGTTCATCTGCAATGCCTCATAAACGTAATCCAATACTTACAGAAAATATTACAGGTCTTGCGCGTATGATCAGAGCGTATGCAAACCCTGCAATGGAAAATGTAGCACTATGGCATGAAAGAGATATTAGCCATTCTTCTACTGAGCGTTTCTGGCTACCGGATGCATTTATTACATGTGATTTTATGCTTCATAGAATGAATAACGTTATAGCTAACCTAACTGTTATGCCAGAAAATATGATGAAAAACCTAAACCTAACTGGTGGTCTTGTTTTCTCTCAACGTGTATTACTTGAACTTCCACTTCAAGGTGTAAGTCGTGAAGACGCATACAGAATCGTTCAAAGAAACGCGATGAAAGTTTGGGATGAGATCAAGCAAGGCAAACCTACTTTAAATGAAAAAGGTGAATCACTATACCTTAACCACTTATTAGCAGATGAAGAGTTGAGAAGCAAACTAAGTGAAGAGCAAATTCGTGAATGTTTCAACTACGAATACTACACTAAAAATGTGGATGCAATCTTCAAAAGAGTTTTTGGCAAAAACTAGTAATTTACGGAGCACATGTTTTTTTACAAAAACATGTAGCCCGATAAATTACAATAGATTAGTTTTTGGTACTTACTAAAAGCGATTTAGGTAATCTAATCTTAAACATTCACTTAACCTTTAATCCAAAACAATTACTTAAAAATTCATCATCCTTATATAAATATACAGCTTACAAAACATACAATTTTTTATCACATAAACATAGAAAAACAGAGTTAAAAACTGTTTAGAATACTGTGTATATTATGCTAACTATCACATCAAATTATATGTCTAAATTAATAAGAAAATTTAGTTCAAAATTCATTATTTTTAAAGTTTACTATGGTTAAAATCTGAGATTATATTATCAATTTTTTATCTAATTATTAACTCAATAATTACCTAAAAAATTGAACATAAACTCAGGAACATATATATGATTACAGTTATAAAAAGAAATGGTAGAACTGAACCATTAGACATCACCAAAATTCAAAAATATACATCTGCAGCCGTAAAGGGTTTAAGTAATGTAAGCCAAAGTGAATTAGAAGTTGATGCCCAAATACATTTTAGAGATGGAATTACATCTAAAGAGATACAACAAACACTTATTAAAACTGCAGTAGATAAAATAGATATAGATGCACCAAACTGGACTTTTGTAGCATCACGTCTATTTATGTTTAACCTATATCATCAAGTAAACGGTTTTTCAGGTTACTCTACACTTAAAGAGTATTTTGAAAAAGGTGAAAAAGAGGGTAGATTACTTCTTGGTCTTAAAGACATGTATGATTTAGAAGAGTTAGACAAACATATAAAACCTGAGCGAGATATGTTGTTTAACTATTTAGGAGTAAAAACTTTATATGACAGATACCTAATCAAAGACAGAAACTCTGACCCAATAGAACTTCCTCAACATATGTTCATGGCTATTGCGATGTTCCTTGCTCAAAGAGAAGAAAATAGACAAGAATGGGCTATAAAGTTTTATAACATGGTCTCTCAGTTTGAGGTAATGTTAGCTACACCTACACTAAGTAATGCAAGAACAACTAGACACCAGCTTAGTTCATGTTATATTGGTTCAACTCCTGATAATATTGAAGGTATATTTGACGCTTACCAAGAGATGGCAATGCTATCTAAATTCGGTGGTGGAATCGGATGGGATTGGACACAAGTTCGTTCAATGGGTTCATACATAGATGGCCATAAAAATGCAGCTGGTGGAACTGTACCATTTTTAAAGATAACAAACGACATCGCTATTGCTGTTGATCAGCTTGGAACTCGTAAAGGTGCAATAGCTGTATATCTTGAGCCTTGGCATATTGATATCAATGACTTCTTAGATCTTAAAAAGAACTCTGGTGAAGAGCGTCGTCGTGCACACGATCTATTCCCGTCACTTTGGTTAAACGATCTATTTATGCAAAGGGTTCAAGAAGATGGTATATGGACTCTATTTGATCCATATGATGTTAGAGAATTATCTACTATGTACGGCGAAGAATTTTCTAAACGTTACCAAGAACTTGAAAATGATGAGAGTCTTATAAAAGAGAAGATCAAAGCTAAAAACCTTTGGAAGAAAATATTAACATCATACTTTGAGACTGGTTCACCTTTTTTATGTTTTAAAGACAATGCTAACCGTGCTAACCCTAACTCACATGCAGGTATTATTAGAAGTTCAAACCTTTGTACTGAGATCTTCCAAAACACTAACCCTAACAAGTATCTGATTAAGTTTGTATTTGAAAATGGTGACAGTGTTAGTTATGAAGAGGATGAGATCGTTAAAGTAGATAGCGGAATTGAAAAACCGGCTAAAAAAGTAACTGCTCTTGATTCACTTGGCGGTTTACCTATATATGTAGTTGAGAAAGAAAAAATTAACGGTGATACTGCAGTATGTAACCTTGCATCTGTGAACCTGTCTCGTATACATACAAAAGAGGATATTGATCGTATAGTACCAACAGCTATTAGATGTTTAGATAATGTAATAGATCTTAACTTCTATCCAGTTGAAAAAGTAAAACGTACTAATATGAAAACTCGCTCAATAGGTCTAGGTGTTATGGGTGAAGCTCAGATGTTAGCTGAAGCTGGAATAGAGTGGGGAAGCCAAGCTCACTTTGACAAAATAGATGAGATTATGGAATCAGTTAGTTATAACGCTATATCTGCATCATCTGATCTAGCAGTTGAAAAAGGTATATATCCTCAGTATGAAGGTTCAAAATGGTCTCAAGGTATTATGCCTCATGATCATGCAAATGCAGAGGTAATAAACTTAGTTGATCGCGGTGGATTATTCGCATCTAAATACGAATGGGATGACCTACGTGATAAAGTTAAAAAACAAGGTATGAGAAACGGTTATTTAATGGCTGTAGCACCGACAAGTTCTATCTCTATACTTACAGGTACGACTCAAGCTATTGAGCCTGTATTTAAACGTAAGTGGTTTGAAGAAAACCTAAGCGGACTTATCCCTGTAGTTGTTCCAAATCTTTCACCTGAGACTTGGGCATACTATACACCTGCTTATGATCTAAACCAGACTATACTAATTAAAGCTGCTGCAATTCGTCAAAAATGGATAGATCAGGGTCAAAGTTTAAATATATTTATAACACTTGATAAAGCAAGCGGAAAATATCTAAATGAGATCTATATGTTAGCATGGAAGTTAGGACTTAAGTCTACTTACTATCTAAGAAGCCAATCACCTGAAGTTGCTAACGATGTTGAAGATAGAAGTATGGAATGTGTAGGTTGTCAATAAGATGAAACCTTTAACAAAAAGTGCTTTAAAAGATTTCTTAGAGCGCTTTGAGTATTTTAAAGATGGTGAGTTTAGAAATATAGAAATAAATTCACCAACAAATATAACTTTTTCTTTTGCTGTTCAAGACTCTTCCCGCGGATATGATTGGGTTAACCTTAAGTTAGAATTTGATAATATTATTGAAGCTACGCTACTTGAAAACTCAGATTTGAGTTATGTAGACATGAGCAATGGTGTTGATATAAAAAATGGTGGTACTGAATTTGCTTTTAAGATAAACAATTCAACCTGTCAAATAAAATCGTCACACATAAAATATGAAGAGGGGCGGTTCTAACTTAATAAAAAGGATAGAAAATGAGTTACGAAGTTAAAGGTCAAATATTAGGATTTGATAACACTTACAGCGTGAACATTAATGAAGTAGATGAACTGTTTTCTACAATGATCGATACAGATAATGAGAACATATCTTTTACACTGGTTAACCCTTATATGCTCAGAGAGTATTCTTTTGATATTCCTACAAACTTAAAAATCTTACTTGATATTAAAGAGGATTCTAAATTAAACGTATATAACATTGTTATAATACAAAAGCCTCTTGAAAAATCAACTATAAACTTTCTAGCTCCAATAATAGTCAACGAAGATAGCAAAAAAATCGGTCAAGCAGTACTAGATCATAAAGCTAATCCTGATTTTGGTATACGCCAGACAATCGAGTCTTTTAAATAAAAGACTCATTTACCTTTTGTTAGACAACGATTAGTTTTTCGTATACCTTATAGTTATAAACTTTACAAAGATAAATTCTATCTTTGTAACAGTATATGATAAGGAGAAAATATGAAAAATGTAATTTTAGTTCTTTTATTTTGTGCCTCACTTGTTTATGGCAAAAGCAACGTAAATTTTAACTACTCAACTTCCGATACAAGAAAGTATCCTACAAACCAAGACTATATACTCTCATATAACAATATCCTAGAAGATGTTAGGTATAGCGTCGTAAATATTTCTACACAAAAAAATGTAACACAACAAGCTATAAACCCTTTCATGAATGATCCATTTTTTAGAGAGTTTTTCAGAGGTTATAAAAATGTTCCACAAGAAAGAGTTCAAAGAGCTCTTGGAAGTGGTGTAATAATAAGTGAAGACGGTTACATAGTTACAAATAACCATGTAGTAGACGGTGCTGATAAAATAGTAGTAAATCTAGTTGGTGATAAAAAAGAGTATGAAGCCGAGCTTGTTGGTAAAGATGAAAAAAGTGACTTAGCCGTTATAAAAATAGATAAAGAAGATTTAAAAGCTGTCAGTTTTTACGATTCTGATAAAGTGAGAGTAGGTGATGTTGTTTTTGCTTTGGGTAATCCATTTGGTTTACATGAAACAATAACTCAAGGTATAGTCTCAGCTACAGGCAGAAGCGGTGTAGGTATAGTAGAGTATGAAGACTTTATACAAACAGATGCTTCTATAAATCCTGGAAATTCAGGCGGAGCACTAATAAACTCTAAAGGTGATCTTGTAGGTATAAACTCTGCAATTCTCTCAAAAAGCGGTGGGAATGTAGGTATAGGATTTGCAATACCATCAAATATGGTTGCTTCAATAGCTAAACAACTAATTATAAGTGGAAAGTTTTCACGTGCTTATTTGGGTGTTAATATATCAGATGTTAGTGAGGATATGAGTAAATTTTATAACAATAACTTTGGTGCGTTAGTTACTGGTGTTGAAGATGGAACTCCGGCACAAAAAGCAGGACTAAAAAGAGGTGACTTAATAGTTGCTGTAAATAACAAAGAGATCAAAAGTTCAAGTGAACTTAAAAACACTATTGGTACTTACGCTCCAAAAACGGAAGTTACTATAAAATATTTACGCAATAAAAAACTAAAAACTGCAGATGTTAAACTAGGTTCTATGGAGGATGTTGCACCTGGGGACACTGTTAACTATAAAGGACTTGAATTAAAAGATATAGATGCGCAGACAAGATCAAAACTAATGCTTTCAGCTGAAGTTGAAGGTGTTATAATTGTTAAAGTTGATCCAAAATCAAGTGCTGCCTCAATTGGCATACAACCGGGTGATGTTATCATTCAAGTTGAAAATAAAGAGATAACAAACACAAAAGAGTTTGTTGAATCTACAAAATCAAAAACTAAAAAACGACTGTTTATCTACCGTCGTGGCGGTGTATTTGCAGTGGTGTTATAGGAGTTCAATATGAGAGTAATATGTCCACACTGTTTAACTGTAAACAATGTTCCAAAAAAAGATGAATATAAAAAAGCTAACTGCGGTAAATGTAAAAATTCATTATTAGACACAAAACCTATAGAGCTAACGGATGCTAACTTTGATGACGTAATAGTAAATAGTGATATTCCTGTTATTGTAGATTTTTGGGCACCATGGTGTGGCCCTTGTAAAATGTTTGGACCTGTGTTTGAAAAAAGTTCTTATAAATATCCTCTAAAAGCTTTATACATAAAAGTAAATACAGAAAACGAACAAAACTTAGGTGCTAGGTTTGGTATTAGAAGCATACCTACACTTATGATCTTTAAAGACGGTAAGGAAGTACATAGAATTAGTGGAGCACTTGATGAAGATAACCTAAATAATTTAGTCTCACAGTTTATATGATATAATAATTTAACATAAAAGATAAAGGTATTAAGATGTCTAAAGATACAGTAACTATCATAAATAATCGTGATGGAAAAGAATATGAATTTAATATACTAGATGCCAGTGTCGGTCCTTCAGTCGTAGATATATCAAGTTTTTATAAAGATACTGGTATGTTCACATATGATGAAGGTTATACATCTACTGCATCATGTGAATCTAAAATAACATATATAGACGGTGGTGCCGGAAAACTTATGTATAGAGGTTATGACATCTCATATATGGCAAATGAAAAAAGCTTTTTAGATACTGCCTACCTACTTTTACACGGTGAACTTCCAAGTGATCAGGAACTTAAAGATTTTAGATATGAGATGAATAAACGTGCATTTGTTCATGAAGGGATTAGAAAACTGTATGACTCATTTCCTGATCGTGCACACCCCATGGCTATACTTTCAGCAGGGGTCTCAGCATTATCTACAATCTACTTTAACCACTTAGATATCAATACACCTGAAGAATACACAGAGATGTCGCATAGAATAGTTGCAAAAATTCCTACATTGGCTGCTATGAGCTACCGTTATTCAAGAGGCTTGCCTATAGTGTACCCGAATATAGATAAATGTTTTACTGAGAACTTTTTATATATGATGCGTGCATATCCGGATGAACATATAGATCTAAAACCTATAGAGGTTAAGGCATTAGATACTATATTTACACTTCATGCAGATCACGAACAAAATGCATCTACAACAGCAGTTAGAAATCTAGCTTCGACTATGGCTCATCCATATGCAGCTATAAGTGCAGGTATCGGTGCACTGTGGGGTAGAAGCCATGGTGGAGCTAACGAGAGTGTTATACGTCAGTTAGAGATGATAGGTACTGTAGATAGAGTTGATGAGTTTATAGCTAAAGCAAAAGATAAAGATGATCCATTTAGACTTATGGGTTTTGGTCACCGTGTGTATAAAAACTTTGATCCTCGTGCAACAATTCTAAAAGACATAAGAAATGAACTTATGGATGAACTTGGTATCAGCAGTGAGCTTGTTGAAGTTGCAAATAAAATTGAAAACATTGCACTAAATGATGAATATTTTGTTTCTAGAAACCTTTATCCAAATATAGATTTTTATTCTGGACTGATCCTTCAAGCTCTTAAAATTCCAAAAGAGATGTTTGCCGTTATATTTGTAATTGGTCGTACACCTGGCTGGATCGCTCAGTGGAGTGAACTGCGTCAACAAAAAACAATAAAAATAGCACGTCCTAGACAACTATATACGGGTAAAACGGAAAGAACACCCAAAAGCTAAGAAGTTTTAGTTTTTTTATTTTGTGATAGCTTAACACGTTGAGAGTGTGTAATCGCTACGGCGATTGCATCTGTAATATCAAGCGGTTTGATCTCTTTTTTAATATTTAATAATCTTTTTACCATAAAAGCAACTTGTTCTTTTTTTGCTTTTCCATTTCCGGTAATTGCCTGCTTTACCTGCAGAGCCGTATATTCACTAAACTGTCCAAACTCCTGTAAAAGCTTTAACATG
Organism: Sulfurimonas sp.; assembly: GCF_041583195.1. Taxonomy (NCBI): domain Bacteria; kingdom Pseudomonadati; phylum Campylobacterota; class Epsilonproteobacteria; order Campylobacterales; family Sulfurimonadaceae; genus Sulfurimonas; species Sulfurimonas sp. Next base: position 131,853 of record NZ_JBFHGL010000005.1, on the reverse strand, counting down.
ATAGCTCCCCTAAACTGAGCAAGTTTTATAGTTGTTTTTGGATTATGCGCATAAAATATATCTTCCATAGCAACTTCATCTATTTTATTATTTTTAAAAATAGAATCAAAAGCCTCAACCATCTGTGGTATTTGAAACTGCAGATCTTCAGCTTTTATCTTTATAAGTCCTGCTTCTTTGAGGGTAATTTTTCCCTTATCAAGATTCACTAGGGCATAACCCATATTTCTAGTACCTGGATCAATTCCTAATATTGTCATTATTTATAAACTACTTGGTTTCTGCCGTTTTCTTTGGCATTATAAAGGTACATATCTGCTTCATTAACTGTATCTTCAAGTGTATCTTCATAATTTAAAGCAATACCTATAGATATCGTATATCTAATCTCTTCATCCTTATCGCTCATTGCAACCGAGGTTAATACGTTTTGTCTTATCCTCTCAAATACATTTATAGCATTTTCACTAGAAACATTTTTTAGGAGTACACAAAATTCATCTCCTCCAAATCTTGCAACTACATCCTCAGAAGATGTCTCAGACATTAAAATATCTGCTAAATGGACAATAACCTTATCACCCATATCTTGTCCGTATCTGTCGTTGATCTGTTTAAAGTCATCTATATTAACCATAGCTATTGAAAAATTCTCATCATTTCTCACAGCATTATCAAAATATTTTCCGACCTCTTTAAAAAAGTATCTTCTATTGTAAAGACCGGTTAAAAAATCTCTAATAGTTTGGTTTGTAATCTCATTAATATTTTCCAATGCCTCTATAGAGTTATTCACACGACAAGAAAACTCCTCTTTAGAAAACGGTTTTTTAATAAAATCGTTTGCACCGCTTTTTAGAAACAGTGCTATCTCTTCATCATCACTTTGTCCAGATAGCGCGATCACACAAAGTTCACTTTTTTTATATTTCTTTCTTATCTGTGTTGTTAGCTCCAATCCATTCATAACAGGCATATTATAGTCTGTTAGTACCAAGCTTATATCAGGCGTAGTATCTAGTATATTTATAGCTTCTTCACCGTGAGCAACCGTTATTACGTTAAAAAAAAGATTGTTAAGCATATCTTTCATCTGTTTTCTAAATACAACTGAGTCATCGACTACAAGAACTTTGTGTTGCTTGTTTTTGATCAATCTTTTTATGTTTGCAATGATATAGTTAATATCTTCTATTCCGCTTTTGTGAATATAATCTATTATATTCTTTTCAAACATCTTTCTTCTAAAGTTTTTGTCAATATTTGAAGTTAATATTATTACATGATTGCCTGTTTTAATAACATAATCAATAATCTCACCATCAGGTGCATCTGGAAGATTAATATCTGATAGAGTTAGAAAATATTTATAACCTTTTAAAAATAGTTTTGCTTCTGACATACTGTAAGCTACATCAACTTCTATGTCTAACTCTTTAGATATTTTTTTGGCAATTAAATTTGCTAACGTTTTATTATCTTCGATAACTAGTATTCTTTCCACTTCGTGCCCCGATTTTTTTATTTAATTTTACAATAAATTATTTAATCACTTATTCACATTTTACTTATTCACATATATTTAACCCTATTTTATGTAAGTTTGAGTTATTATTCACCTATATTTTAAAAAATAGGTGTTTATGTGAATATCGGTCAAGAGATACTACAACAATTAAAAGAAGAGATAACTGAGGTTGAATATAACCGCTATATCAAACAATTAGACTACGATACAAAAAAATCAACCAGTGATCTGGCAGTGTATTATGCACCTAATATGCTTGTGTGTAACTGGATTAAAAATAAATACACATCTAAACTAGAACACCTGTTTGAAGTTAAAACTTCAAATAACGTTACTGTTAAAATAGCTCTGAAAGATACTTTCGATAAAAGAAAAACAAAAAAGAAAGAGGAAAAACATACTACAAAATCTCTTTTAAACCCTTCACATACTTTTGATAATTTTATGGTTGGTGGTTCTAACCAGTTTGCATATTCAGCTGTAAAAAGTGTTAGTGAAAAAGCAGGTGAGATATATAATCCTCTTTTTATTTATGGTGGAGTAGGTCTTGGAAAAACACACCTTATGCAAGCAGCCGGAAATGTTTTTCAAAACCAGGGTAAAAGTGTTATCTATACTACAGTTGAACAGTTTTTAAATGACTTTATACGCCATGTTAGAAATCAAACTATGGACAGGTTTCAAGAGAAGTATCGTAATTGTGACGTTCTTTTAATAGATGATATTCAATTTTTATCTAACAAAGATACTATTCAAGAGGAGTTTTTCCACACTTTTGAAGCACTTAGAAATGCAGGTAAACAGATCATACTAACAGCTGACAAACATCCAAAAAAAATCGGTGGACTTGAAAAACGTCTGCAAAGCAGATTTGAATGGGGTCTGGTTGCAGATATTCAACCTCCTGAACTAACAACTAAAATAGCTATTATTGAAAAGAAATCTGAGATCAACAAAGTAAAACTCTCAAAAGATATAATCAACTATATTGCTACTGTTATTGAAAGCAATGTTCGTGAGATAGAAGGAATTCTTTCAAAACTACATGCATATTCACAGTTGATGCATGTAGATATAACACTTGACTTTACTAAAAACGTTTTAAAAGATCAGTTGCAGGAAAAAACAGCTAACCTTACATTAGATACAATCACTAAATTTGTAGCAAAAGATCTAAATATAAAGCAAAGTGAAATAACATCTAAGGGCCGTGCAAAAAATCTTGTATATGCAAGACGTATATCTATCTACTTATGCCGTGAACTAACTCAAAACACTATGCCTCAGCTTGCACAGTATTTTGGTATGAAAGATCACACGGCTATATCGCATACTATTAAAAAGATCAATGAACTTATAGAGAACGATGAAGACTTTAAAGTTAAAATAGATGAGCTTACAAATAAGTTAACTGCAAACAGTTAAAATAAGCACTAAAACCCCAATTGTAAAAAAAGTAAAAAAAAGATATAATCCACAGTGTGAACAAGTGTGAATAATGACTCTATGTTTTATCACATTCATTTAGTTCACATTTTAGGGGTTAAAATATGGTTTTCACATATTCACATACCCCTACTACTAATACTAAAAATTTATTAAATATATAGGGATTTACATAATGAAAATTCAAATATCAAAGTCTATACTTGAAAATGTTCTTATCCACGCTCAACCTTTCTTAGAAAAGAAAGATACTTCTCAAATAACTTCACATGTATTTATTAGTGCATCAAACGGAACTTTAACCCTAAAAGCTACAGACTATGAAATAGGTTTTTTAGTTAATACAAATAATCTAAATATTATTGGTGATGGTAGTGCTACAGCTAATGGTAAAAAGTTTTTAGACATTGTTAGAATTTTAAAAGACGATATGATCGATCTAGAACTAAAAGGTGATAATCTACATCTTTCACAATCACACTCTAAATTTAAACTTCCTATATATTCTTATAATGAATTTCCAGAGTTCCCATCTTACGAAGGTAAAAATCGCATATCTATAGATTCACACTCGTTAATTGAATCTCTTAAAAAAATTACACCAGCTATTGATAATAATAACCCTAAGTTTGAATTAAATGGTGCACTAATAGATATCAAACAAAATGAAATAAATTTTGCTTCAACTGATACAAGAAGATTAGCTGTTGTAACAATTCCAAATAACAGCTCAAACGAATTATCTATAATACTTCCTAAAAAAGCTATTGTTGAGATTCAAAAATTGTTCTTTGATGATATAGAACTTTATTATGATGATACAAACTTGATCATTCATTCAAATCAATATACATTTTTCACAAAACTTATTAACGGTAAATTCCCTGAATACTCTAGAATTATTCCTAAAAATATAGCAAACACTTTAGTATTACCAAAATCTTTAATGATAGAGTCTATAAAACAGATAACTACAATATCAACTGATCTGAAAATAACTTTCTTAGATAACACGATTACTTTTGAATCTTTAAGTGATGACAATATAGAAGCTAAAACAGATATTACTCACACAACAGGTTTTAGTGAACCGTTTACTATTGCTGCAAACAGTAGATATTTACTAGATTTTTTAAATTCTATAAACGGTACAGATTTTACAATTGGACTAAATGAGAATAATTTACCGTTTATTTTAAGCGAAAACAACTTTAAAACTATAGTTATGCCTATAGTTATATAATTTTAATATATATATAAAAGTTCTTTTTAGTTTACATTAGATAAAATATCTCTAATTATGCCAAAAATGGTTATTGGAGATATATATGGAACAAAATTACGGCGCTAGTAATATTAAAGTCCTAAAAGGACTAGAGGCTGTTAGAAAACGTCCTGGTATGTATATTGGTGATACAGGTCATAGAGGTCTGCACCACTTAGTATATGAAGTTATTGATAACTCTATAGATGAGGCAATGGCTGGTCACTGTGATACTATTAACGTAACACTTACTAAAGATGGTAGATGTAGTGTTAGCGATAATGGTCGTGGTATACCTACAGATATGCACCCAACTGAAAATATGTCTGCTGCTACGGTTGTTTTAACTGTACTTCATGCCGGTGGTAAGTTTGATAAAGATACATATAAAGTTTCTGGTGGTCTTCATGGTGTTGGTGTATCTGTTGTAAATGCATTATCATCTGATCTTCATATGACTATCCACAGAGGTGGAGAGATTCATGAACAAGATTTCAAACAAGGTATCCCTCAACAAGCTTTAGAAGTTACAGGTACTACTCGTAAAACTGGAACTACTATTACATTTTCTCCAGATCCATCTATTTTTACTGAAACTGTAATTTTTGAATATGAATACTTAGCTCGCCGTTTTAAAGAGCTAGCTTATTTAAATCCATTTATAACTATAATTTTTGAAGATGAAAGAAGCGGTGTTAAAGAGACTTATCACTTTGAAGGCGGTATTGAGCAGTATGTTAGTGATCTAAATAAAAAAGCTGCTGTAGCACAACCATATTCATTTTCTGGAAAAATCGAAGATATAGAGTTTGATATAGCTCTTATGTATAACGAAGGTTACGATGAAAAAGTTGCATCATTTGTAAATAATATCCGTACACCAAATGGTGGTACACATGAAGCAGGTTTCCGTGCAGCACTAACACGTGTTATATCAACTTATAATTCTCAAAACGGTGCAGCTAAAGAGAAAGATGTAAAGATTTCCGGTGATGATACTGGTGAGGGTTTAATTGCTATAGTTTCAGCTCGTGTACCTGAACCTCAGTTTGAAGGTCAAACAAAAGGTAAACTTGGTAACACTTACGTTAGACCATTAATTCAAAAATCTTCTTATGAGATCCTTTCAAAATATTTTGAAGAAAATCCTCTTGAAGCTAAAGCAATAGTACAAAAAGCATTAGCTGCCGCTCGTGGACGTGAAGCTGCTAAAAAAGCTCGTGAGTTAACTCGTAGAAAAGATAATATGAGTGTTGGTACACTTCCTGGTAAGTTAGCAGATTGTCAAAGTAAAGATGCATCTATTTGTGAACTATACCTGGTGGAGGGAGATTCAGCGGGTGGTTCGGCTAAAATGGGTCGTGACCGTGTATACCAAGCTATTTTACCTCTTAAAGGTAAGATCTTAAATGTTGAAAAAGCTCGTTTAGAGAAGATTTTAAAATCTGATGAGATCACTAACATGATCACGGCTATGGGTTGTGGAATTGGTGATGAGTACAATGAAGAGAAGCTTCGTTATCACAAGATCATCATCATGACCGATGCCGACGTTGATGGTTCTCACATTCAAACACTGTTATTGACTTTCTTCTTTAGATATTATCGTCATGTAATTGAGAATGGATATTTATATTTAGCTCAACCGCCTCTATACCTTTACAGAAAAGGTAAAAAAGAGATCTACTTTAAAAATGACCGTACTCTAAACGATTATCTGATCGAAAATGGTGTTGAATCTTTAGAAGTTGAATCTATTGGACAAAATGATCTGATCTCTTTCTTTAAAATGGTGGATCACTATCGTGGATCATTAGAAGCACTTGAGCGCCGTTATGCACTTATTGATCTAATCCGTAATTTTATAGAAAACCCTGATTTAGTAAGTCTAGCTTACGATAAGATGTATGTTGAAGTTGAGAAATTTTTAACAGAAAATGGAAATAACATACTTACTAAAGTTATATCTGAAGATTCAATTCATCTTTTTGTTCAAACAAACGACGGTATGGAAGAGTTACTTATAAATGATGAACTTTTTGCAGCTCCTCACTTTAATGAGGCAAATTTTGTATATAACAAAATTAAAGAGTGGGATATCGATCTTGGTAAAGATATTTTAGAAGTATTAGAAGACATCACATCTTATGCTAAAAAAGGTGCATATATTCAGCGTTACAAAGGTCTTGGTGAGATGAACCCTGATCAGCTATGGGAAACAACTATGACACCTGAAAACCGCACATTACTACAGGTAACTATTGATGACGCAGAAGTAGCTTCTGATGCATTTACACTATTTATGGGTGATGAAGTAGAACCTCGCCGTAACTACATTGAAACACACGCAAAAGATGTTAAACACTTAGACGTTTAGATGTACCTACCAGAAAAAAAAGAGCGTGAATATCGCTTCAGATTAGCGTTAAGAATGGGTTTACCCATCTTCGCTCTTATGTTTGCACTAATTTTACACACATTTATATCTACATATGAAAATTTAAATTCTGCTTTTTATATTGAATCTTTGATCGTATTAATATTTGGGATATATTTTATATTTTATCTTATATACAGAGGTTATCAAAAAAAAATAACAGATGACGTATCAAAAGTATTTACAAGAACATATCTGTACAGATATATTAAAAAAGAACTAAAAAGCAATAAAGAATATACCTTAGTACTGATCTCATTAGATAATTTAAATGATATAAACAACCGTTATGGCATTAAAAGTGGTGATAAAGTTTTATATGAAGTTGGTTTATGGATATGTAAATATTTAGAAGATAATAATATAACTAACTTCCCAATCGGACATGTAAAAGGTGGTGATTTCATACTTGGTTTAAAAGGCATTAGCAGTGAATTTATGACTATGATAGAGTTAATGAATTTAAAAGCAGATGATCTTAAAATAGATGATATAGAGATAAAAGTTCAAGTTGCCATGAACGATACATTTTTCTCAAATGATCTAGAATATATGGTAGAAAATCTATTTGAGATTAAAGAGTTTAAAAAAAATAAAACTAAAGATGTTAAATATATCGGTGAAGATATAAAGCCAAATGAACTTGAACAATATGTAATAAGTGCGGTAAGATCTAAAAATTTTATGTTAATGAAGCAGGATGTTTATAACGGTGACAAAGTAGTTATGAGAGAATGTTTTGCGAAGTTAAAAAGACCTGATGGTAAATATATGCACCAAAAGTCATATATTAAAGTTTTAAACAGACTTAGATTAATGATTGATTATGATTATATGATCCTTGAAAAAAGTGTGGAAAACTGCATAGAAGAGAGTGATGTAATGCTTGCATTAAGTGTATCACCTACGTCTATCAGAAACAGGAGCTTCTTTTTGAAACTAAAAGAGCTTATAGATTTAAACCCACATATAAAAAACAGAATTATGTTTATTTTGAGTGAAAAAGAGTACTATTCATATGCTCAAAGATATTCTGATATACTCAAAAACATAAGAAAACTCGGTGTAAAAATAACTATAGATAAAATGGGTTCATATCAGTCAAGCTTTTTATATTTTAGAGAATTAGATGTTGATGCTATAAGGATGGATGGCATCTATACAAAAGATATAGAGGATCAGCACTATTACAACATAGTAAACGGTTTTAGTAAAATGGTAAAAGACAGTGATACTAAGATCTGGATGAAGATGATAGAAACTAAACAAACATTAGAAAAGATAAAAGAGTTAGATATTGATTACACTCAAGGAAAATATCTATCAAATCTAGAAACAATATATGAAGGATAATATAATGAAATACGGTGAAAAAGAGATTGTAGAATTTGATGTAGAAAAAGATTTAGAGATCTGGCCAAATGAGCACAAAAAAGATTATTTAATAAAAATAACTCTTCCGGAGTTTATGTCGCTTTGTCCAAGAAGCGGTTATCCTGATTTTGCGACGATTTATTTAGAATACATCCCTAATGAATGGGTTGTAGAGTTAAAAGCCATAAAGCTGTATATTAACTCTTTTATGAATAAACATATATCACATGAGGGTGCAGCAAATGAGATATATGATCTTTTAGATGAGAAGCTAAAGCCTAAATATATGAAGATAGTAGCCGATTTTAACCCTAGAGGAAATGTCCACACAGTTATAGAGATAGATAGTGAAAAGATAAATAAATAGCTATCTTTTTTTAATTAAAAGGCCTGAAAAATGGGTATATTTTCCAAAATACTTGGAAACAAGAACACAAACAAAGATTCTAAAAATGAAAAACTATTAGAAAAAATAGAGAAGATGGATCTTAATGATATGAGACTTTATGTTAACGGAAAGTTTAGTGAATTTGAAGTCAGTGAATATGGGTTATCTGAGATATTAAAAAAGATAACTCTTAAAAATGAAAATACAGGACAGTGTTATCTAAAAGAAGATGATATGGACTCTAAAATGAAAAAAGTTTTTGAGTTGGTTATTTTAATATTATCAAATAAAAAGATCAGTATTTATGGACTGGAAATATCTCAAAAGTTTTTAGAAACGTATGAAAAAATTATCAAAAAATATGATAAAGAAAACAAACAGATATATGAAAATAAAATAAAAGAGTCTATAAGTAAGGCTGCTGATAAGATAAACTTTAAATCTGATGTAGCTGATCGAATGCGTACACTCAGTTAAAGAGTTTTAACAGTTGTACCTCGTAGATCATTTGCAATAGAGAGTCAAACTCTTTAGATGGTTTAAATCCCGATTTCATAAGATCTTTACCATGAACTATAGGTTTTATACTATATATTTTTCTAATTATATCCTCAGATATAGACTTGGCTTCTAAGTATATTTTTAATGTGTTTGTATCTATATCTTTTAAAATTTTATATTTTAGAGTGTTATCAAAATCCTTTTTATCAATACTTTCTAAATAAGAATCAATATGGTGCAGATAGTCTATAGTTTTTAAAGTTGTTTTTTTATTTATTATTTTATTTAAAAAACTTTGTTTTGCGTTTTCTTCCATCTTATAACATAACAGTGCTAACACTACTGCTATGTTAGTAGCGTTATCTAACTTTGTTTTATCAACACTGTCTATATATTTTAACTTAATATGCCAGTCAGATTCTGACATATTTAGTTCACTAAAGTATATAAACCCATTCACGTCTTTTAAAAAATTTAGACCTATGGATATATGTTTTGCCTTTAAAAAAAGCTTTTTAAACTCTTCATATATTCTCTCTCTTGGTAGTTCATCTAAAAGATTATTTTCACACATTTTAGAAGCTGCATCTATTAGTTCGTAATCCGGTTTTAATTCAAATCTAGCACAAAACTGCATAGCTCTTAGAACTCTTAAAGGATCTTCTATAAATGTTTCTTGGCTTACCATTTTTAATTTTTTTTGTTTTAAATCTTCTAATCCTCCAAAAGGATCTAATATTTTTTTATTAAATATATCAAAACCTATAGCATTGATCGTAAAATCTCTTCTTGAGCTTGCTTTATGAAAAGATATGTCCGAATATGTGTCTACTTCAAAGCCAGTATGACCTGAAGATACTTTATTGTCAGTTCTTGGAAGAGAGAAGTCAATATCTAAATCATCAACTTTTAGTTTGATAACTCCGAAATTTTTGCCATTTAGATTTGGATTACCAAATTCACATAAAATATTTTGAAGTTGTTCGAAAGACTCGGCATTGTATAGTTCTATGTCTATATCTTTTGTCAGACGTTTAGAGCTTTTTTCATATTTATTAAAAAAATAGTCTCTAACATACCCGCCTACAATAACGGGTTTAATATTATATTTTTGCAATTTATCAAAGATAATATCTAATTTATTTGGATATTCAATCATATATGCCACTTTTTAGCTGAAAAATAATATTTTTAGAGTTATATTTATTTTTCCTTAATATTCAACAATTATACCATTAGTTTTACAAGAATATAACATTTATTTGGGTATAATCGCGAAAAATTTATCTCAGGAACTTTGCAATGCAAAAGATTAGAAATATTGCTGTTATCGCACACGTTGACCATGGAAAAACTACATTGGTTGATGGACTGTTAGAGCAGTCTGGAACATTTGGTGATCATGAGCAACATGATGAACGTGCTATGGATAGTAATGATTTAGAAAAAGAGCGTGGTATTACGATTCTTTCAAAAAATACTGCTATTCGTTATAAAGATCACAAGATCAACATTATTGACACTCCGGGTCACGCCGATTTTGGTGGTGAGGTTGAGCGTGTATTAAAAATGGTTGATGGTGTGTTAGTGTTAGTGGATGCATACGAAGGTGTTATGCCGCAAACAAAATTCGTTGTTAAGAAAATGTTATCGATGGGTAAAAAACCTATCGTTGTTATCAATAAGATAGATAAACCTTCAGCTGATCCAGATCGTGTTGTTGATGAGATGTTTGACCTTTTTGCAGATATGGATGCAACTGATGATCAACAAGACTTCCCTGTTATCTATGCTGCTGCTCGTGATGGTATTGCAAAATTAGATATGGATGAAGAGGGTGGAGATTTCCAATGTATCTTCGAAACTATTTTAGAGCATATCCCTGAACCAGAAGGTAGTAAAGATAACCCTGCTCAAGCACAGGTATTTACACTTGACTATGATAACTATGTTGGTAAGATCGGTATTAGCCGTATTTTCAACGGTACTATCAAAAAAGGTGATAATGTTGTTCTTGCAAAAGCTGATGGTGAGTTTGTAAAAGGTCGTATCACTAAGCTTATTGGTTTCCACGGTCTTAACCGTATGGAGATTGAAGAGGCTGAAGCTGGTGATATCGTTGCTATGGCTGGTTTAGAGACTATTGACGTTGGTGACACTATTTGTGATCCTGTTAATCCTGTAGCACTTGATCCAATGCACATTGAAGAGCCAACTTTAACAGTTGTATTCTCAGTTAACGATTCTCCACTTGCAGGTCAAGAGGGTAAACACGTTACATCTAACAAGATCAAAGACAGACTTGATTCTGAGATGAACACTAACGTTGCTATGAAATATGAAGTTGTTGGTGAGGGTAAATTTAAAGTTTCAGGTCGTGGTGAGCTTCAAATTACTGTTCTTGCTGAGAATATGCGTCGTGAAGGTTTTGAGTTTGGTATTTCTCGTCCAGAGGTTATCAGAAAAGAGATCGAAGGCGTTAAATGTGAGCCGTTTGAGCACTTAGTAATTGACGTTCCTGAAGATCTAGGCGGTACAGTTATCGAGCGTCTTGGTAAGCGTAAAGCTGAGATGAAATCAATGGTTCCAATGGGTCAAGGTTTCCAACGTATAGAGTTTGAGATCCCTGCTCGTTCATTAATCGGTTTCCGTGGACAGTTCTTAACTGACACTAAAGGTGAAGGTGTAATGAACCACTCATTCATCGAATACCGTCCATTCAGCGGTGAAGTTGAATCTCGCCAATATGGTGCTTTAATTTCAAGTGAAAACGGTGAAGCAGTAGCATACTCAATCTTTAACTTACAAGCACGTGGTGTTATGTATGTAAAACCTCAGACAAAAGTTTATGAGGGTATGATTATCGGTGAGCACGCAAAAAGCAATGACTTAACTGTTAACCCGATCAAAGGTAAGCAACAATCGAACGTTCGTTCATCTGGTGCTGATGATGCTATTAAACTTGTTCCACCACGTGACATGTCTTTAGAGCGTGCACTAGAGTGGATCGAGGATGATGAACTTCTTGAGATTACTCCTGAGAATATTCGTATTCGTAAAAAATTCCTTACTGAAACTGAGCGTAAACGCGCTTCTAGAAAATAGTTTTTATACTACAAACTAGTTGCACCTCTTTCGAGGTGTAACTAACTAAACTCATCTCTTTTTTCATCATACACTTCTAAAAAATTAAATGACAAAATGTACATTGGTATTTTAAAGATTTTATGCTTTTTGGCCAAAACATGCTACATTGCAATGAAAACATAATTTAAATTAACATTTTTAGTGTTCATATATTTATATAATATCAAGCTAATCTATATATAATGTTCGTTGAATAAATAATTATATACTAAAAGGGACATTTATATGAGTGTTGATAGTGAAAAATATAAACTTCTTTTTGAATATCAAAAGAACCAATTTGATGAAGAAGTTAATAGGTATAGACGCCTTGAAGAAAAAGCATTAAAATATTTAAGTGCTATTACATTTGCTTTGGGTGCTTATTTATTTTTAATCAGACAAATTATTGAAGGAATAATTCCACCTAATAATTTATTAGAATGGTTAATAATACTATCTGTTGCTATTACTTTTATTTGCTTTTTATCTTCATGGAGTTTAGTTTTTAGAGCTATTAAACTTTCAGATATTGTAAAAATGCCATCTGATGATAAGATAATATCGTATTTTAAAAAAAATACAAAAGAAACAGTCTACCTTGGACTAAGTAAAAGGTATTCTGAAGCAATAAAAAAAGTTGAAGAAAACTATAGTAAGAAATTAGATTTTGTGCAAAAAGCATATACTGATATTAGTGGTACTATTTGGACATTATCTATATCAATTGTGTTAATATTAATTTTAGAATGGAGTAAATGATATGAGTGAAGAATATAAAAATGAAGATGATAATCAAGAAGAAGTCCCGCCAGAAGTGGATGCACCAGAACTAACAATAACTATGGAAAGCGATGAGTCTTATTTAGAGCAACCAACTCAAGAAGAAGACTAAGTATATAACAAATATTTCTCAACTTAAACGTTAAATAAAAGATGGACTAAAAAGATGGCAAAAACAAATAATGGAATTTCATTAACAATCATGGGATTATTTATAGCCTTACTAGGTGTAATTATTCCAATTGCATGGGATTTATGGAATTCTTCTGCTGAAGTTACGTTAACTATAGATAGGACTGCAACAATTGTAGAGAAAAAAAGTAATGTAGAGAAATTACAAATTCTTTATGGAGGAAGACAGGTTGATTCATTATCAAAAACATCTTTTGAAATCAAGAATACTGGAAGAAAAGCTGTAACTGTTGATGAGTTAATTTCTAATCCAAAAATTACTCTAAAAGAGGGAAATATTCTTGAAGCTGAAATAGTAAAAAGTAGCCCTGAGAATATAGATAAAAATATTGTTATTGATGAAAAGTCTATTTCACTAGAGTTTAAACTATTAAATCCAGGAGATCTAATAGTATTTTCAATCCTTTCAGATGTTAAAGACCCAGAATTTATTTCTTCTGCAAGAATTAAAAATGTAAGAGACTTAAAAACAATGAAAGCGGAAGAACAAGTAACAATAAACGGAAATGTTGGATTCTTAGTATATCTTGTTGGTATATTTTCAATGTTATTTCTACTAGTTTTCTTTGCACTTCTATGGGAGGCTCCAAAATTAAAGAAGCAGTTATTAGCAATAAAACGTGGTGAAACTCCATTGCACAAAGGAGAATCTATAGAAGTTATATTTTCATATATTGATCTTGATCTTTCTATGCTAACGACTGTAAAACGAAAAAGGCTAAAAGAATCTATTCCAAGTGGTATAGATAGATTAAATGATATAGAAACGAAAAAACTGATTTCTGAAGTCAGTGCAATGTTAACTAGCGAGTCTCCTATAGGGGGAGCAATCGTTTCATTAATATTAGCTGCACTTGGTGGATGGTATGTGTATAGTTCTGTTTTTGTGTAGCATTTAACAAAATTTTAGAGAGAAATAAATTACCCTGCGGCCAATTTATTTCTCAACTTAAACGTTAAATTTCTAAAACTCTAGTAGTTTCAAAGATTACACCCTAGGGTGTAACCAAAGTCTCTCTATGGTAATTTCTCGGGCTTCATATTTTTTTCAAAATACGAGCTCCAGAAATTACAGACTTTGGTCAAAACCTTTTAACATATCCGTGACAATAAGGTAGTGAGCCTTTTTTATTGTAATAGTTCTGGTGTGATTCATCAGCCTGATAAAACTCGTCCGCATCTTTTACCATTGTAACTACATCGTAACCTTTTGATTTCAATTCTTTGATCAGCTCATTTATAGTCTCACGCTCGCGATCGTTATTTACAAATATAGCTGATAAATACTGTGCACCAATGTCTGGTCCCTGACCGTTTTCTTGAGTAGGGTCATGGATCTCAAAGAAAGTCTTGGCTAACTGTTTGTAAGATACTTTTGATTTGTCATATATAACTTCAACAGTCTCCAAGTGCCCTGTATCAGTCCTTACAACCTCATAGTAAGTTGGGTTTTTTACATGTCCACCCATAAAACCAGAGATCACCTCTTTTACACCTTCGATCTGTTGCATATAATACTCAACGCCCCAGAAACATCCACCTGCAAAGTATGCTTTTGCCATATTTGGATCAGCTTGTGTTTCTTCAAAGTCTATAGAGACTGAGTTTACACAGTGGCGTGTATTTTTTCTTGTAAAATTCTCACCTTCAAATACATGTCCTAAGTGTCCGCCGCATTTTGCACAAACGATCTCTACACGTCTGCCATCAGCATCTGGTACACGTTTAACAGCGCCTTCAATTTCATCATCAAAACTAGGCCAGCCGCAGTTTGAATTGAACTTGTCATCTGATTTGTACAGAGGTGTACCGCATAGTTTACATTTGTAGATACCGTGTTTTTTATTATCTAGATAAAGCCCTGTATATGGATGTTCAGTTGCTTTGTTGACAATTACATTGTATTCAAGTTCACTCAGTGAATCAGCTTTTTGTTGGTAAGGTTTTAAATCTATTGCTTGCATTGTAGTAAATAGCAGTATGAAAAATATTATAACTTTCATACCGTCTCCTTTTTAAATATATGAGGGATTATTTTAGTATGAAAGTTTTAAATAAAAAATTATTAGTTTATTTAATCTTTATCATGAAGAATTTTATCAAGTATTTTAAATACCTCGTCACTACCTTTCTCCATCTCATCAAAAGCAGCTTTTAGTTTGTTGGTATCTGGATTTTCCTGAGCAATTAGATCAAATACTTTGTGGGTACCATTATGGACAATGGCATGAGGAGCTTCCAATTCTTTATAATGTTCAGTATGTGCGAAATTTGTTTTTCCATCACCCTCTTCATACCATTTACCTAAGCGGCAATTGTGATGATCTACAAATTTGAACTGTTCTTCTCTTGTTGTAGCTGAATAGTAAGTATTTACTTTCCATAAAATATGATCTAGTTTTGCTAAAGACATAAATACTCTATCTGTTGTATAGTGCATATCTTTGAAAGTTGATTCTATTTCAGCAGAGTTTTCTTGAAGTGATTCATCTAGTTCACTTATAAGTTGGTTTGATCCGTTTACTCCGTTTTGAACATGCTTAAATTGTTCGCTCATGCTATCAACATCCTGTTTCATTGACTGAAGTGATATGTTAATCTCAGAAACTGCTTTATCTGTTCTGTCTGCAAGTTTACGTACTTCATCTGCAACTACGGCAAATCCACGACCGTGTTCACCTGCACGAGCTGCTTCGATCGCAGCATTTAAGGCTAGAAGATTAGTTTGATCAGATATATCTTTAATAAGTGTTAATATACCTGTGATCTCTTCAGTTCTAGAAGATAATCCTTCAACTGTATGTACAGATTCATCAGATAACTCATTTAACTGATCAAGAGTTGATACTATCTCTTTTGTTTTATTTGATACGTTTGTTATGTTTTGAACAAGCTCCTCAGATCTACCTACACTTAGTTTAGATGATTCAACAGACTCGGCAAGATTACTTTGAACGTCAACTATATTTGCTTTTAAATGCAGGTTTTGAGATGACATAAGTTTATCTGAAATGCTATCTGAAACTTTAGAATCTTGCTTTTTAATTTGTTCTTCTAGAGTGTTTATTTTTTCTAAAAGTTCTTTGTTCTCATTTTGTAATGCTTTTTTTTCATCTATTAAGAGAGTGTATTCTCTTAAAGGTACCCCTTTTTCCCCAAATAAGCCCATAACATCATCCTTTGTGATAATTTTGTGATAAAACAATACAACGTAATAAAACATAAAAATTATATCTCAATATTAGCAGAATTTATATAAAAGTACAAAATTTAGACACTCAAAATAGATTAGTTGATTAACTTTTATTTTGTAAAGCTTATTCAAATAATTGGAGAGATATAATGATAAACTTTGAATTAAAACAAAAACTATTTTGTTATAAGGAAACCTTGCATGGATAGAAAAAAAATATATAACCCTGAATCAAAAGAGAATGTAAACGAAAGAAGAATATTTGGCGGAAATCCGACAGGTATTTTTGAGCTTAATAATATTAAATACCAATGGGCTTATAATCTGTGGGAAGTTATGTTAAACAACACTTGGTTCCCTAAAGAAGTAGATATGACTAAAGATGTTAATGATTATAAAAACCTTACAGCTCCTGAAAAAGACGCTTATGATAAGGCTCTTTCACAACTGATCTTTATGGATTCACTGCAAACTAATAATCTAATCGATAATGTAAATCCGTATGTAACATCACCGGAGATCAACCTTATTCTTGTTCGCCAGTCTTTTGAAGAAGCTCTACATTCACAGTCTTATGCGGTTATGGTTGATTCTATCTCTACAAATTCTGAAGAGATCTATGATCTATGGCGTAAAGATATGATGCTTAAGACTAAAAATGACGCAATTTTCCGTACATATGACAAATTATCGCTTGAACCTACAGAGCACAACTTTGTAAAAGCTTGTTTTGCAAATCAGATTTTAGAGGGTATATACTTTTACAGCGGTTTTACTTATATATATACGCTTGCACGTTCAGGAAAAATGCTAGGATCTGCTCAAATGATCCGTTTTATCCAAAGAGATGAAGTTACTCACTTAGTGCTATTTAAAAACCTTATAAATACACTTAGAAAAGAGAGACCTGATCTATTTACTCAGCAGTTAAAAGATGAAGTTATAGAGATGTTTAAAGAAGCGGTTGATCTTGAAATTAAATGGGGTCAATATATAACTCAAGGTCAAATACTAGGTCTTACAAATGAAATAGTTGAACAATATATTAAATATTTAGCTGATGATAGACTGGAATCTGTTGGATTTGAAAAATTATACAATGTATCAAACCCAATCAAGTGGGTTGATGACTTTGCTAAGTTTAATGATCAAAAAACTAATTTCTTTGAAGGTACTGTAAGTAACTATTCAAAAGGATCACTTTCTTTTGATGATGATTTCTAAGAAATCTCATCTTTTATAGTTTTATATAAAGTTTTATATGTATAACGGCTAAAGATATATTCTTTAGCGTTAAACAATGTATCAAACATAATTTTCCATAATGTAGAAAAATTTTCATCATCTCTTACAGCACATAGTTTTGACTGCATTTGCTGTTCAATCTCCGCTAATTCTTTTGCATGAGAGACATAATTTTTAATCAGATCGTAATCAATTCCTACGTCTGCAAAGTTTTCTATCATTCTAATTATAGATGCTTCTTTTTCCGTATAATCATCTTCACTTACAGGTAATAATATTCCATCATCAAGTAGTTGATCTACAAGAGTAATGTCAAAATCATAAAAATTTATAAACTCATTTTTTGTATAGTGTGTACTTCCTGCAGGTATGTTTAGTAAAGTCTGCATCAAAGGTGCAAGCATGGTAAAAGAACTGGAAATTGATTTATTTTTATTTTGAAGTGCTAGTTTGATCTGCTCATTTGTGCTGCCGATCTCATTTTGCATATATTTGATATATTTTATAAGTTCTAAATGTTCATCATTATATCTATGCACATTAGATTTGATTTTTTTTGCTTCAGGAAGCAGACCCTCTCTAATGTAGTAAAGTATAGTAGATTTGGGAACGTTTGTCAGTGCAACCAGTTCAGATATTTTGTATGCCAAGTATAAACCTTCTTAATATTTATATAAGAATTATAACTTATAATTTTAAACGTTAAGTTAAACTTTACGTTTTTAAAATTTAAATAGATGGATGTTTATGAAAAAGTTACTTTTATTAATAATGATATGTGCAGGTTTATTTGGTGCAAATGTAGATGAATATGCCAAGAGTGAGGGGTTTGAACGTGATTATAAAACGGCTTTAAATAAGGCTAAAGCTACAAATAAACCTCTTATGATGGTTTTGGGAGCTGATTATTGCCCATGGTGCCGTAAGTTTGAGCGTAAGACTCTAAGTTCACAAGAGGTGAAGAGTTATCTAGACAAAAACATCGTTACTTTAGTAGTAGATAAAAAGTTTGATATTGAGACTTTCCCAAAGGAGTTTCAGACGTCTATGACTCCTAGAGTGTTTTTTATAGATCCAAAAACGGGAAAAGATTTTTTCCAAACAGCAGGTTATATTAAAAAGAAAGAGTTTATGAAAAACCTTGCAGAAGTTAAAACACTATATAAAGGTAAATAGATGAAATACTTACTATCATTATTATTAGCTTGTTCATTATATGGTGCAGGTTTTTGGACTCTAAGCGGTTTAGATAAAACTAATACTATATATGTTGCGAACAAACTTGCTTATTTAAAAGCCTCAACAGTTGAAACTATAAAAGCAAAGATCAAAAAAGCTTTAGAAGATAACGGTGTAAAAGTAGGTATGCAAGATGCACCGTCTATGATGCTGTCTTTAGAGGAAAAAGAGGGTGATGAAGTTTATTATGTATATATAAAACTTGAACTAGGTGAAGAAGTAAAAACATTTAGAAAAGACGGCACTGAAACTTTCGCTATAACTTATCAAGCGACAGATTTTATAGAGGTAGATGCCACAGAGTTAGATGCGTTAGTTTTGGAAAGTGTTGATTATCTGTTGGCTAAGTTTAGTGAGCAGTATGAGGAAGATAAAGAATAAATAATTAAAGTTTTTAAAGATATAATTCATAAAAACAATGGAGAATATCATTAAAAACTTATGCTCACTCTCTTTTGTAACCACAAGCGATTATGAAAAAAATCTACAAACCTTACTCGATCTTGTAAAACAAACACAAACAGACTCAATTATTTTAGCTCCTGAAGTTTGTCTAACTGGTTTTGATTATGAGAACCTTGAAGAGGCATGTGAATTTGCAGCTACTGCCAAAGAGGCAATAAAAAATATATCTAAGAACAAAACAGTCGTAGTAACTATTATAGAGAAGAAAAACTCTAATATATATAATATTGCTAATGTTTTTAAAGATGGTGAGATAGTCCATACTCAGGCAAAAAGCAAACTTTTCAAACTTGGAGATGAGCATAAATACATGGCACCAGGCAGTGAAGATGATATAAAAATCTTTGAGATAGATGGCATTAAGATCGGAATACTTATTTGTTTCGAACTTCGTTTTAAAGCACTTTGGCAAAAGCTCGAGGGTGCAGATATCATAATGGTACCTGCATGGTGGGGAAAACTACGAAGTGGGAATTTTAAAACACTAACAAGCGCACTTGCAGTTATAAATCAGTGTTATGTTATTGCGAGTGATTCAGAAAATAAAGATTGCTCTGGACATATTGGTATTACAACACCTTTTGGAGAAGTATTGAAAAAAGGGAATAACCATTGCTTAAGTGCAGAATATAATCCTAAAGAGATTAAGAAAATGAGAAAATATTTGGATGTAGGTATTGGATAGAATAACGGCGACAAAGACAAGACGTCTAGCAGATGAATGTGACAAAATTTTTAAACTAAGTGAACAAGTAAAAGAGGCTATAGCAAAAACAAACAGAGAGATATTTGTTCCAAGCGGATTTACACATAGTGCATATAAACTAGATGCACTTCCCCTAGGATCAGCGCAGTGGATCAGCTCTCCTTTGACTGTTGCAAAAATGAGTGAGTACTTAGAAGCAAAAGGTGCCGATAGAGTTTTAGAAGTTGGTTGTGGAAGCGGTTATCAGGCTGCTGTACTTTCACATATGTTTCGCGGCGTATTTACTGTAGAGCGCATAGAGTCTCTAGCTACTCAGGCAAAGCAAAAATTTAAAGATCTATCTATTCACAATGTTCATGTACGCACAGACGATGGGCAAAACGGATGGATTCAATATGCACCGTACGATAGAATACTTTTCTCAGCTACAGCAAAAGAGATACCTCTAAAACTTTTCGATCAACTAAGTGATGGCGGAATTATAGTAGCGCCAATGCAAAAAGATAACAAACAGGTTATAACCCGTTTTAGAAAAGTCGGTGACAATATTATGAGCGAAGAACTTGAAGAGTGTGATTTTGTACCCGTACTTAACGGAGTCCAAAAGTAGTTAAAGTTTGATAGGGTTTAAAAACTCCATTTTGGCTTTTATTTTATAAGATAGCGGTTTTAGTCTTTTTATATTTTCATACTCTACACTTTTGTATGCAATACTGATTTCATCAAAGTACATTTTATATTCATCTAGATATGCAAATAATGGTTCTTCGATCTCTTCATCAAGGTAAAGCTCTGTAATATTATCAACTATAATTTTCCAGTTCTTATAAAAGTTTTTTTCTAACTCTTCATCTGGTTTTTTTACATATCTGTTTTTTATCTTATTAAGTCTATACCAAGCTCTTATTATTGGTCTATAACCTATACTAGATATTTTTTTATCAAAACTATATTGGTTGTATGCTGAGTTTTTGTAGTGTTTTTTAAAGTTTGGTGCTTTTGTATGTAGTTTTTTGTATAAACCATTTATTATTTTTGCATATGTTTGCAAATCTTCTTGAAGTGCTTGTTTTTCTTTCTGGCTGATATCCAATTTTTGTACATGATCGATAGTTGACTCTATACCGTTTCTGTATTCGTCATATCTATGATAGTTTCCTCTTTTAACTACTGCATTAGCTGCACTGATATTTTGTTTAAAACTATCCAACATAGTATTTTGTTTTGTATCTGCATTTAAAGTAAATATAGTTAGCAGTAAAAAAATTAAAACTTTCATTTTTAACTCCATATATTTTTTGAAATGATAAACTGTATAGATTACTTAGATGTTACTATAAAATTACATTTTGGATATAAATCCTTTTAAGCCAAATATGGTAAAATTCATTCATCTTATGTGGAGTGGTTTGATGGAAATAGTAGAAGAATACGGCATAAAATATTCAAAACCTGAGGTTGTTTTACTTCAAGACACGGGTATCGGTGTAGCTGAGAGTGCAGCTAGGACTTGTTATGATTCATTCTCAAACTCTGAGAACGATGTTATAAAAGATATAGAAAACTCTATGCCTACATCAGAAATGTGTAACGATATCAACTCTATAGAAGAATCTAAACTTTTAGATGATCTTGCCTGGACATATTTCCACCACTCTATACTAGAACATGCCAATCTTTCTTTTTTAGTTCGAGGTACAAGCCGTGGGGTACTGCAAGAACATGCACGCCACCGTATACAGGCAATAAGTGTTAGAAGTACGCGTTATACTATGAGTTCGGTTATAAATGCTTATGTAGCTGCACGCGGAAATAAAGAGTTTTTTATAAAAAAAGTTCTAGGTTTTGATATGTTTGTTACATGTGACAGAGATTATAACCGTTTAGAGATTGGTGCAATGTTTGACAAGTTAGCATATCAGCAGAGTGTAGTTGATAATTTTTATGAGATTTCTGTTGCAAAGAGTTCGTTATCTTTATTGGATGAGATAAAAGATTCGTCAGAACTTTATGATGCACTTGAAGAGGGAAAGAAAAAACGTAACGTAGGCGATGCTTTTAAACACATAATCAGCGATAATGTAAAAGTTGATATGGTTGTAACATTTAATCTTAGAAGTCTAAAAAATTATTTTACGCTTCGTGACAGTGGAGCTGCATTTTTTCAAATTCGTTGGCTTGCAGAAGAGATGAAAAAAGCTACACCGAAAAAATATTTAGATTTAATAGTAAAGAGTAAATAATGAAAATAACAATTTTAACAAGTATAGTTTTTGCATTTATTTTAGGTGGATGCTCATACTTCACATTTAACGCTACTATGTGTGATCAAATAGCATCTGATCCTCATGCAACGATACCTAAAGAGTGTAGGGTTTATAACGAAGAAGAAGCTGAAAAAGCATTTCATAAAACTGACAAAACAAAACTCAAAGATGAAGAGAGCGTGGAGTTCAATAAGTAGTGAACTCTCTTAAGTCGATAGCTGTTAACTTAGCTATACCGCTATTAGTTGCAACTGTTTTTGCACTTTTAACTTACTATCAAAATAAAATTCCAAGTTTTCTGCTTGGGATAACTCCATATATTTTTTACATACTAAGTGCCATAGTTTTATTTATATCTTGGCACTTTAATAGAAATAGATTTTTATTTGTAGTGTTTCCTCTTGTATTTATATACATGGGTTTTGAATTTCTTTCACCTCCTAAAGCTACACTTTTATTTAAATATATGACATTGGTTTTTCCTGCACACCTGCTACTTTTTTTATTTTTGTCGGAACGTGGTCTTTTAAGTGTATGGGGTTATTTGAAAATAGCTTTCATAGCTTTTGAAGTTGGAATTGTTTTTTGGTTTATACAAAATCCAAGCGAAGCTATACTGGATATTTTTAAAATAAAAATATTTGCATTTAACGCTTATCCCCTTAGTGATATCAGTCTTGTGCTTGGCTTATTTATACTGTTTGTTATTGTAGTATTAGTTATGTTTAACCATTTTTTGATGTATAACACTGCTTTTTTAGTTATTTTAATTTCATTTTATATGACACTGTATTTTGTAAGAGTTGATTATGCTATTGAGCTTGGCTTCATAGCTATAACACTGATTATTTTGGTATTACTGATACGTGAAGCTTACAGGCTTGCATTTTATGATGAGCTCACATCACTTCCGGGCAGACGTGCATTGATCGAAGATATGGCAAAACTGGGTCGTAAATACACATTGGCAATGTGTGACATAGATCACTTTAAAAAGTTTAACGACACCTACGGGCACGATACGGGTGATGAAGTTTTAAAGATGGTGGCTTCCAAACTGGCTAACGTTAGCGGTGGAGGAAAGGCATATCGTTACGGGGGTGAAGAGTTTACACTTCTGTTTCCTTCAAAAGATCTTGACGAATCTTATATCCATGCAGATACTTTAAGAGAAAATATCGCAAAAACACCATTTAGTGTTAGAAATAAAAAAAGTGCCAAGAAGATCTTTATAAATATATCTGTAGGGATAGTCAAAAACTCTAAAAACGACAAGGACCCGTTTGCTACGATGAAAAGAGCTGACAACGCATTATATAAAGCAAAAAAGGCAGGAAGAAACACAGTTATAAAAGCTTAGATGCCAAATAGGGTATAATTCGATAAAATTTTAAAAAAATACTGTAAATATAATGTTTTTACGGCTAAATGTTTTTTAAACATTTACTCGTCAAAACTATTTGCATCATAAAGGAAAAAAATGAAAGATATATGTGATTTATGCGGAAGTTCTGAAGGTTTGGTAGAGTATAAAATAGAACCATCAGATGCAACGGTAACTTTATGCTCAAATTGTAATTCTCAAATCACAAGCGGTGAACTAGATGAGAACCACTTTAACTGTTTAAATGATTCTATGTGGAGTGAGGACTCTAACACAAAAGTGTTAAGCTATATTCTTCTTACTAAACTTGGTCGTCAAGATATGGTAGATATGATGTATTTAGAAGAAGATGAACAAAAAATGGCTGAACAGGCTATATCTGCAGAGTCAAGTAAACTTGTGTATAAAGATGCAAACGGAGTTGAACTTCAAGCTGGAGATACTGTAGTTATTACAAAAGATCTAGATGTTAAAGGAACAGGTTTTACTGCAAAGCGCGGTACAGCTGTTAGAAATATCGGTCTTGTTCCTGGTGATGACAAACATATAGAAGGTCGCGTGAACGGTGTGAAGATTCACATCCTTACTCAATATCTAAAAAAATCATAATCTCATGAAACCAAGTGATCGCTTCTTTAAAATAGATAAAGATTTTCGCAATCCTTATGCAAGAGATAGAGACAGAGTTATTCACTCTGGTAGTTTTAGAAAACTAGAGTATAAAACACAAGTTTTTCTAAACCATGAGGGTGACTTTTTTCGTACACGTCTAACACACTCTATAGAGGTTAGTCAGATTGCCCGCTCTATCACATCTGATCTCGGGCTTAACGAATCTTTAGCAGAAGCGATAGCACTCTCACATGATCTGGGACATACACCTTTTGGTCATGTTGGAGGCGACACTCTGGATGAGTGTCTAAAGGCTGATGGTTTTAAAAACGGTTTTGAGCATAACTTTCAATCTTTTCGTGTAGTATCAAAACTTGAAAAGCGCTACAAAAACTTCGATGGATTAAATCTTACATTTGCTACACTAGAGGGTATATTAAAACATTCATACCCATACAATAAATCTTTTTTACCACAAAGCATAGATGATATGTTCAACCTAAATACTCACCCCTCAATAGAAGCTATGATAGTTGATCGTGCAGATGAGATCGCATATATAAGTCACGATATAGATGATGGTGTAAACTCTGGTTTAATAACATTTGATGATCTTAAAGAGAGTGAACTTGCATGTGAGATCTTAGAAAAAGTTGAGGCTGAGGGGATAGACGAATCTGAAGAAGAGATGTTCAGATACCGCTTTAGTTCACATATGATCAACCACCTTGTATACTCTTTGCTTGATTACTCAAGAGACAAGGTGGACAACTCAGAGGTTTTTGCAGCTACATTTGATGCAAAAGATGAGATCCCGATAGGTTTTGATTTGGCACTTGAGACTAAGATAAAAAAACTGAAAAAACTACTTCATCAAAAAATGTATCATCACAAAAAGATTGTTAGAAAGATGTATGCAGGTAAGCAGGCTGTTGAGGGTATATATAAAGCTTTGATGGATGAAGAGAAAATGCTTCCAAAGTATTATTATATGCAGTTAGATACAAGAGACAAGCATAGAGTAATAGCAGACTATATAGCATCAATGAGCGATAGATATGCACTAAGTTTTTATAACGAGATTTACGGAAGAGTTTAAAATCATTAAAACTATTTAAGTTAAAAAATATTATAATCTAATATTATAATATCTCATTAGGAAATGAATTTGAATAGATGTAGTTTGTCAAGGCAATTGGTACTGGATAAGGATTTAAAAATCTTCGGTTTTGAATGGCTTTTTAAAGACCTTTTTCAAGACGGTGAGGTAAATGCCAGATATGCTACGAGTTATTTGGCTCTTGCTCTTCTCAATAGAACAAAAAACAGTTTTATAGATGAGAACTCAAAAATCTTTTTAAATATCGATACTAAGTTTTTAGCAAGTGGGCTTATAGAGTTTTTGCCTAAAGATAATTTTGTATTTGATATATCTTTAGATGATGTTGAGATGGATGTAATACACCATATGAGAAGTTTAGGATATCAATTTTCTTTAGACAATCTGGACTTTAGCTCAGGCTGGAGAAAACAAATTTCATCTAATATAAAAGAGTTTACATATTTAAAAGTCATTGCTTCAACACTAGACGAAAATGATATGGAAGATATAAAACTCTTACAAGAATCCCATACGATAATTGCACATAAGGTTGAGAACAAAACATCTTTAGAGGTTATGAAAAACTTGGGAATAGAACATTTTCAAGGTTATTATATATCTGAACCAATAAATATGACTATTGAGATGGTAGAACTATCAAAAAACAGTGTCCACGGTATATATAAGTTACTGCAAGCTTCTACAAGCAAGCATGAGTTGGCAGAGTATATAGAACAACATGAAGATCTGAAATATTACTTTTTAAGTTATTGTGAAAATTTTAATTTCGAAAGTGACAGCACGTATGATCTTATTAGTGAACTAGGAATTACAAGCTTTTCAAACTGGGTTTTAATGTTAGTGTATTCAAAAGTGGCTGTTTAATAAGCAGACCTTCAAACTACAAAATAGATTAAATCCTATATAATAAGATCATGGAAACTTTACTTTTAGCAATTTTTGCCACCATATTTTTAGCTACATTGATGAATATTATATTTAAAAGATATAACGTATCACACGTTGTAGGCTATATATTCACAGGGATCATAATTAGCTACCTTTTTGATTTTAATACTACTAAAATTGATGCTTTAAACTTGATCGCCGAGTTTGGTATAGTATTTTTAATGTTCACAATCGGGTTAGAGCTTAGTTTTGAGAAAATTAAAAAGATGAAAGACACACTGTTTGTAGCCGGTGCCCTTCAGATGATCTTTAACACTGCTTTATTTTTTATATTTTGTTTTTATATCTTTGGACTTGATTCTCAGACATCTATAATAATATCTTTGGCATTTTCTCTATCTTCAACTGCCATTATTATGCCTTATTTGCAAGAATCTAAAGATATTGTTACCCCTTATGGTAAAAAAGTTGTGGGAATTTTGATTTTCCAAGATCTAGCAGTGATTCCGATTCTTCTTTTGATAAGTTTTTTATCTCATGGTGCAGATATCTCTATAACAGAGATTATTTTAAAAACAGTTATAGCTCTTGTTTTTATAACTTTGTTTGTTTTTTATGTAGGTGATAAGATAGTTGAAGCGATGTTAAAGTTTGCTGCCAATACACAGCTAGAAGAGATCTTTTTAGGTGCAATATTCACAATTGTAATAGGTATGTCAATACTAACTCACGAGATAGGATTTACATACTCTATGGGAGCATTTTTGGCTGGTGTTCTTATAGCCGATACGAAGTACAACATCAAAGTTGAATCAGATATCTTGAGTTATAAGAACTTACTTTTGGGAGTATTCTTTTTTAGTGTTGGTACGAAGATAGATATGGTTTATCTTTTATCAAACCTTCACAAAGTTGTTTTGTTATTTATACTTGTTATGATAATAAAAACTGTAATAATCTATTTCATTATAAAAAGAAAGAGTGATAAAAACACCTCTGTCAAAACTGCTCTTGCACTATCTCAAGTGAGTGGATTTGGTTTTGTAGTTCTTGATATGGCTTCATCAAATCAGTTGATTAATGCAGATCTTGCAAACCTTTTACTCATAATAATCTTTCTAACTATGATTGTTAGTCCATTTATTCTGACTAATATTTATAAAATATCTTCATATTTTGAAAAAGAGTTCTACGAAGCAGACGTTATTACACCAATTGATAAACAAAAACACATCATAATTGCAGGATTTGGTACTCTTGGTAGAAGCGTAGCAAAAGAACTTAAAGAAAAAGATATAGATTTTATTATTATTTCTGACAACTTACAGCATGTACTTAAAGCTAGAAAAATAGGCTACATGGCATATTTTGGGCACCTGAATAAACTTCCGGTTATGGAGTCTTTAAAAGTAGAAGAGAGCTCGAGTGTTATTGTAACCGTGCAGAGTGAGCATCAAAAAATACTTATTATAGATGCTCTGAAAGATTATTTCAAAGATGCAAACATTGTAGTAAAAGTTGATTCTGATGAAGAAAACAGCTATCTGAACAAAACTAAAGATGTTGAAATAGTTGATTCCAATTATGAACTATCTTCAAAACTTGTTGAGCTTTCATTAAAACATAAATAAAAGTTTTTGTTATATTATAAAAATAAGTATAATACATGAATTGAAGTTAGATTATTATATTTTACGCTGAGGAATAGTAATGATTAATAGCGAATTTTATAAGTCTATTATAGAAGTTTCCAAAGATGGTTTTTGGATTCTCAACGATAAAGGTTGTATGGTTGATGTAAATCAATCATACGCTGATATGGTAGGCTATACTCGTGAAGAACTATTGCAACTATGCGTTAATGATATTGAGGTGATAGATACACCTGAAATAATACAACAACGTATCGATTACATTCACAAAAATGGTTCAGCCCGATTTGAGACAATACATAGGAAAAAAGACGGTTCTACAATAGATGTAGAAATAACAGTTACTTTAAATACCAAGCACAGTATGATGGTTGTTGTTATCAGAAATATAACTGATAAAAAACGATTACAAAAAAAGCTTGAAGAGAAACAAAAAGCTTTAAATTCAGCACAGCGAATCGCACATATAGGTCACTGGGAACTTGATTTAATCAAAAATGAACTGTATTGGTCAGATGAAGTATATAGAATATTTGGTCTTGAACCACAAGAGTTTGACGCAACTTATGAAGCTTTTTTAAAATATATTCACCCTGATGATCATGACCTTGTAAATAATGCCTATTCAAAATCTATAGAAGATCTCTCTCCATATAAAATTACACATAGAGTTATTACAAAAGACAAAACAGTAAAATATGTTGAAGAGCGTTGTGAACATCTTGTACAGGATAATGTAGTTGTTAAATCTATCGGTACAGTATTAGATATTACACAAAAAGTTTTAGTAGAAAACGAGTTGAAAGATAAGCAGCAAGAGTTAGAAAAAATTTTAAACGAAACAATGTTGACAAAAGCATATATGGAAACTGTATTTGATAACTCTTCTTTTGCTATAGTTGCTACAGACACATCAGGTACTATTACTATGTTTAATAAAACAGCAGAAAAATTGTTAGGATACAAGGCTGAAGAATTAATAGGCAAACAGTCACCTGCAATTTTTCATAAAAAAGATGAAGTTATACAAAGAGCAAAAGAGCTAAGTGAAAAATTTTCTATAGATTTAACACCAGGATTTAAAGTTTTTGTATTAAAAAGTGAATTAGGTCTAGAAAATAGTGATGAATGGACTTATGTTGCAAAAGACGGCAAAGAGTTTCCCGCATTAATCCATATTTCGAAATTAACTGAACCAGATACTGATAACTTAATAGGTTATATGGGACTTTCATATGATATTTCAGAAAAAAAAGAGCATGAAAAGCAAATAGAAGAGTATATATCTTTAATAGATGAAGAGGTAATAACATCATCTACAGATCTAGCAGGGACAATTACATATGTTTCAAAGGCTTTTTGTGAAATTAGCGGTTATTCAAGAGAAGAGCTGATAGGAAAAAAGCATAATATAGTTAGACATCCAGATATGCAAAGCAGCATCTATAAAAATATGTGGAATACAATTGTTTCAGATAAAACTTGGACAGGTGAGATTAAAAACTTAAAAAAAGATGGTGGTTTTTACTGGGTTGAAGCAATTATATCTCCTACATACGATTCAAAAGGAAATAAAACTGGATATACAGCAATTCGTCATGATATTACAGATAAAAAACGTATTGAGCAGATATCTATTACTGATGGTTTAACTGGAATTTATAATAGAAGACATTTTAATCAGGTTTTTGAAGAGGTTGTAAACAGATCCAAAAGGGAAAATAAGTCAGTTAATTTTTTAATTATGGATATCGATCATTTTAAACAATATAACGATACATACGGACATCAAATGGGAGATACTGTACTTAAGGAAGTTGCTCAGGTACTTAAAAATTCACTTAGAAGGGCTGATGATTATTGTTTTAGACTTGGTGGTGAAGAGTTCGGAATAGTATTTAGTGCGGAAAATTTAAATACAGCTAAGGAGTTCTCAGAAATTGTTCGCTCAAATATAGAAGGCCTTAAAATTGAACATGAAAATAATTCGGCTTCAGAGTATGTTACTGCTTCTATGGGATTAGTATCAATTGAAGCTAATTCAATACAAGATATGGACGAAATATATAAGAGTGCTGATGAGTTTTTATATCGATCAAAAGAGAATGGAAGAAATAGAGTTAGTTCTAATTAAAAGTAGTTTGTGCGAATATAAGCCCGAAGGCTTATATTATAGGCGTGATTCGTAACGTCTCATCATATAAAGACGTTTAAGCATTTTCTTACGAGATGCAATTTTGAATTTTTTACGCTTTTCAGTTTCTGTTTCATGGAAACGGCGAGCACGAGCTTCTGTAACGATTAAGTTACGGTCAGTCTGCTTCTTGAAACGTCTATAAGCTGCATCAAAATTATCATCTGCACGTAGTACGATACCTGGCATATCACATCACCCACTTTCTTTAAAAATTTTTGAACTCGAATTATATCCAAATTATTTTGTTTTGCCTAATTTTATTTAGTAAATGTATTTTTTGGATTAGCTGCATTAGCTATGGCTACAAATCCGCCTTTAACAATGTGAATATTTTTAAATCCAAGCTGTAATAGTCCAGGAGCTGCTAAAACAGCTCTAGTCCCGCTGTGACAAACAAGAAAAATTGTTTTATCTTTTGGTAATTTATCTAAATTTTCTTTTTTAAACAGATCTTTCAGCTCGATATCTAAGCTATTTTTCTCACTGATAGCTGCTATTGATTTTTCAGCTTTAGTTCTCACATCTAATAGTACATAGCTTTCTTTTTTAACTATTTTTTGAATAACCTCTTCTGCTTCGATAAAAAGTTTTGAGTTTGCACACGCATTATGAGTAAAGTTTGAATAAAACTTATTGAAAGACTCGGCTTTTGCTTGATCATATGCAGATGCTGTTAGTGAGAAAGTTAATGTTACTAAAATAGAAATGATGATTTTTGTCATGTTTGTCCTTTTAAATTATTTGTAGAATTCTATCAATCAGGCATAAAAATATGCTTAAGTTATATATATAATAAGTATAAATAATATTATATTACATTCAAATTTAAAGCACATATGGATATAATCTCATTTATGATTACCCAAGAGTCCATAGATGCCTTAAAGGCACAACTTGATGTTGTTGATGTAGTAGGTTCGTATGTAGAGCTGAAAAAAGCAGGTGCAAACTTTAAAGCACCATGCCCGTTTCACGATGAAAAAACTGCATCTTTTGTTGTGAGCCCTTCAAAACAAATATACCACTGTTTTGGTTGTGGTGCCGGTGGTGACAGCATTAAGTTTACTATGGAGTATGAGAAGCTAAACTATCCTGAAGCTATAGAAAAGTTAGCAGATACTTATAACTTTACACTTTCATACACGGACAAAAAAAATAACAAACCGCGCTCACAAGTTATGGACAAGTTAAACGGATACTACCAAAGTTTGCTTACATCACGTCAAGATGCTACAAGTTATCTGCACGAACGTGGAATATATGAGAGTAGTGTCGAGAAATTTGGTATAGGTTATGCACCAGATTCACAGTCAACTATGAACTATATTACTTCACAAATGTTTACGCTTAAAGAGGCTGTAGATATGGGGGTAGTAGGATATGACAACGGTAGATATTTTTCACGTTTTATCGAACGTATAACATTCCCTATACACTCTGCAAACGGAGCGTTAGTCGGATTTGGCGGTAGGACTATCAGCGGACATCAGGCCAAATATGTTAACTCGCCTGAGACGCCATTTTTTAATAAGTCACGCCTTTTATATGCATATCATCATGCAAAACAAACACTCCATAAAACAAAAGAGATCATTATAACAGAGGGTTATCTTGATGTTATTATGCTTCACCAAGCAGGCTTTAGTAATGCCGTTGCAACTTTGGGTACGGCTCTAACACCTGAACACCTACCGCTTTTAAGAAAAGGTGAGCCAAAAGTTATTATGGCATATGATGGTGATAAAGCAGGTCGTGCAGCTGCACTAAAAGCAAGTAAGCTTTTAAGTGCAAGCGGATTTAGCGGTGGTGTTGTAATTTTTGGTGGAGGCTTAGATCCTGCAGATATGGTAAAAGATGGGCGTATAGAAGATTTGGCGTCTATGTTTCGAAGTCCTAAACCATTTATTGAATTTGTACTTGATGAGATCTTATCTCTTTATGATCTAAGAGATCCAAAGGCAAAAGAAGCATGTATGCAAGATGGGATAGCTTATCTTAAAACACTCTCACCTATACTTCAAGAGGAGTATAAAACTTATTTAGCATCAAGACTCTCGATTAGTCCTTCTTTTGTAAGGTTAGCTAACCAAACTAACAATACTCAAACAAATAACACACAAGTTATTAACAACTCATCGCATAGGGACATGTGGGAACTAAGTTTGATAAAAACTCTACTTGAAAAACCACATATGCTTACACAGGTTTTAGATGTTTTAGAT
Organism: Sulfurimonas sp.; assembly: GCF_041583195.1. NCBI lineage: Bacteria > Pseudomonadati > Campylobacterota > Epsilonproteobacteria > Campylobacterales > Sulfurimonadaceae > Sulfurimonas > Sulfurimonas sp. The sequence goes on along the minus strand of NZ_JBFHGL010000005.1, from coordinate 99,621 downwards.
CCATCCATACTGCAGTTTCATCAAAATGAATTTTCATTAGTAATCTCAAATCAAATCAGCGATCCTAGCATTATGGCAATTTCGGTTGATGAAAGTATTAAAGTTATTGAAAGTGAGGATGAACTTCAATTAGAACTTAATACTTTTTTATCTAAACATTATAACCGTGAGTTAAAAAAGATAAATATGCGTCAAGATATCCCTTTTGAGCAAAAAGCTTTTGAGATACGAAAACTTAGAGGGATAATTGAAAAGTTAAAATAAAAATTATGCTAAAATTTCATCAAATTTAGGTGAGTCCATAATATTATTTATGGGGGCCTTAACAAGGAAAAAAATGAAAGCAATAGCTCTTTTCTCAGGTGGATTAGACTCCACACTAGCAATGAAACTTATAATTGATCAAGGCATAGACGTAGTAGCTGTAAATATATCTACAGGTTTTGGTAGTACTAAAGACAGACGTGAACATATGGAAAACATGTGTAAACAAGTTGGTGCAGAGTTAAAGATAGTAAATATTGAAGATGAATACTTACAAGACGTACTTTTCTCACCAAAACACGGTTATGGGAAGAACTTTAACCCATGTATTGACTGTCATGCAAAGATGTTTGCTGTTGCTAAGAGAATTATGGAAGCTGAAGGTGCAAGCTTTTTAATAAGCGGTGAAGTTATGGGTCAGCGCCCAATGAGTCAAAACAAAGATGCACTTCAAACTGTTGTACAAGACGGTGATGTAGAAGGACTTTTACTTCGTCCAATGTCTGCAAAAGCAATGAAACCTACAATTGCAGAGGAAAATGGCTGGGTAGACAGAGAAAAGCTTGAAGGCATAGTAGGACGCAGTCGTGACAGACAGTTAGAGCTTGCAAAAGAGATCGGTTTAGAAGATTTTGAATCTCCAGGCGGTGGATGTCTTTTAACAGATGAGAACTTTGGTAAAAAGATGTTTGACTATATGGATCATGAGAAGGATTTTGAAGTAAAAGATATTCCTGTTATGAAATTTGGTCGTCATCTTAGACTACCAAATGGTGCAAAACTTGTAGTTGGACGCAACCAGGATGAGAATACATTTTTACAAGATATTGATAATGACAAATACTTCCATTTAAGAACTATTGGAATTCCTGGACCTCATGGGCTTTTAAGTAAAAGTGCATGTGAAGAAGATAAAACTCTAGCAGCAAATATAATGCTTACATACACAAAAGCAAAGCCGGAAGATACTTATATTATATCTTTTGATGATGTTGAGCAAAATGCATCAGCACTAGAGAGTAGAGAAGAAGCTAATAAGTATAATATTTTGTAATTTTAGATATACTATTTTATATTAAATAAGGGGTAGTTGTATGGCAGGTGTTCATTTTAAATATTCTGATCTTAAACAGCTAATAGAATTAAATATCGGTATTACCAGCAGACTTGACGAAAATAGAGCTGAGAGTTTAACTATTCTTTATTGTGATTTAACGGATCACAAAGGCAAAGATATTAAGTCGTCCATAGAGAATGTGCTTAGACATTCTGATTCTGTTGTAAACTCACAAAAAGATTATTTTTTTCTTCTTCCATATACTGATAAGTACGGAGCAGGAGTTGTCAAAGCGATGTTTGACAAATTCTTTAAACAAGATATATCAAGTTATATGGTGTCTTATCCAAAAGATGGGGAAAATAGTGATGAAATTATAGAGTCTTTGCAGGTAGGTGTTAAAAAGTATTGCAAGAAGGATATATCTTATTTATATGAATTAATTTCAAAATGATAATCTTTTGAGTTTTTATAAAAACTAATTGCAGATTTTAATAACTCCTCTTTGTTGATCTTTCGATCACATACCATTCTGCATTTTACTTCTCGATCTGTATGTACTACTCTTTTATTTGAATCTGTATTAAACATGGACAGATCAAACATCTTATTATTCTCTTTTATTTCAAAAGAACTAGCCTCAGACAAAGAAACAATTAGCATCGCATATAAAAATATTTTTTTCATGAAGTTTATATCGACAAAAGTTTGGAACTCTTTATGCTTTATTTATATAGATTAAATATAAAATCCCAAAAATAAGGGAAACTAAGGAGAAAATTATGGTAGCAATTAGCACTAAAAGCGATTCAAAATCGACATCACCATTAAATTTATCAACTCCTAGTGAAGCAAACGAGACAAAAGGAACACTCTCTTTTAGTGAACTTTTACACGGTGCCAAAGGTAAAGATACAAAAACACTACAAAACGGGGCTTTGGTTTTAGCACTTGACGATAAAGATCTTGAAGTTAGCTCTGCTAAAACAAGTAAAGAAGATACGCTGTTAGCTCTATTAAAAAACGATCCTTTAGATCTTAATCCAGCAGCTACAAAAAATCTTACTTCTGAAGAGTTAAAAGCACTTATTAAAGATGCAAAAGAGTACTTAAAACATCAAATAACCCAAACAGATGGTTATAAAAAAGCTCAAATTGATGAGTTACCGAAAACTTTAAAAGGTTTGGTACAGCTTGCTAAAAAATTTGATATTGACGTATCAAAAATCACAGTAGAAAAAGTAAATGAACATAAGAGTCTAAAATCTATTGAATCTGAACTATTAGATACTGACAAACATACTAAGAGTGAAAAAAAATCAGATGCTAAAGCGACTGATATAGATACACCTAATCTTAAATTAAACACAAAAAAAGAGGCGGCTCAACAAAAGAATCAATCACAAAATGCTGATATAGATTTTAATGAACAGAGTCAAAAAGTAAAAAATGAAGTTAAAACAGCTTCTGTAAGTACTGTAAAAGAGACACCACTATTTAAAGCACAGACTCAACAAGCTGTAACTACAGAGCAGACATTACAAGCAAGAGAGTTTAAAACTCCTGAGCCAAAAACTGCAAAAGAAAGAGCAGATGAAACGCTTAAACTTTTACTTCGCGGTGAAAAGGGACAAAAAAGTGATGGTATTTCAAAACTAACATCAGACTTTTCAGTTGCAACTGCAAGGGTTATTGCTCCAAGTGCGACAACTGAGGCTCAAAAATCATTAGAGAGTCTTTTAAGAGGTGATAGTTCTGAGCAAAATACATCAAAAGTTGATGGATTTAATGCACCAAAAGCAGATAGTTTTGAAGTGAAGTTAAACGAAGCTAAACAGATGACTAAATATCTTTCACAAGATGTTAAACAGGCAATCGAAAATTATAAAGCACCCTTTACAAGAATTAAAGTTCAACTTAACCCGCAAAGATTAGGTGAAGTAGATTTGACTGTAGTTCAGCGTGGTAAAAACTTACATGTAAACATAACATCAAACAATGCTGCAATCAATGCACTTGCTATGAATGCAAATGATCTAAGAGCTCAGCTAAATAATAATGGAATACAAAATGCTTCATTAAATTTTAATAGCGGTTCAGATAGTGGTCAAGCTAATCAACAGCAAAATCACAGCCAGAACCAACAAGCGAGTCAAGAGTATAACTACTTTGATAAAGAAGAACAAAACGAAGAAGTTTTAAGCTCGCTTGAAATTGTAGTTCCGAACTACGCATAAAGGATATGTTATGGCAATTAATGCATATGGGGACAATTTAGCTACAAATGGTGTAGTTGGCACAAGCACAGCTTCTGCTGCTGATAAAACAGTTTTAGGTAAAGATGATTTTATGAAGCTGCTTTTAGTACAGCTTCAATATCAAGATCCTACTGAACCTATGGATAGTGAAAAGATTTTAACTCAAACTTCACAATTAGCTGCTTTGGAATCTTCTGAAAATACAAATAAAGCTTTAGAGAGTCTATCTAGTTCTATGGCTAATACACAAGAGTTCTCAACAATTGCTGCAATTGGTAAAAGAGCCGATCTTGGTACTGATGGTATTACACACGATGAGGGTTCTATTACATCTTTTGAGATCTATTTTCCAGAAGATATTAAAAGTGGTACGGTTGATATTACAGATTTAGACGGAAATACAATAGCATCTATTCCTATAGAGATGCCGACAGATGCAAACGGTGATCCATTAGATCAAAGAGATGCCGGTGTTTATCAGTTTGACTGGGACGGTAAAAATGTTTTAGGCAATAATGCAGAGAGTGGTATATATAGAGTTAATTCAACATATTACTCTCCAGATGGTACAAAACAAGAAACAAGACTGGGTGCATATCCTATTGAATCTGTAAGATTTGAAGATGGTAAAGCACTTGTTAAACTTGGTTCAAATTATGTTCCACTTGACCAAGTAGTGGAAGTATACTAAGGAGTTTATTATGATGACTCAAGCTTTTTATACGGGAATATCTGGTTTAAAATCAGGTCAAGCTGCAATAGATGTAGAAGCTAATAATATAGCCAATATATCAACTGTAGGATTCCGTGCCTATAATGCCGAATTTGCAAATCTGTTTGAAGATGCTTTGACAGCTGCTGCTTCAGGTATATCAAACAGTATAGGTATAGGTTCTAAACTTCAGTCAAGTACAATGAGAACAGAAACGGGATCTTTTGCACTATCTGATAGAAGTACTGACATGGCACTAGAGGGTGATGGATGGTTTGGTATTTTGGATGATAGTGGTGAAGCTATGTATACTCGTGCTGGATCTTTTACGTTTGATCAAAATTCAGATCTTGTTAACCCTGTTGGTGAATATGTTCTAGGTAGTATGGCAGGAAATATAGACCTTGCTACAAACTCGGTTACAAACGATTCTCAAGATGCACCTCTTGGCGATGTTACACAAGTAGAAAAGTTAAGTTTTCCAAATACTTTAGTATATCCTGCAGAACCAACTACATATGCTACTTTTGCAGGTAATATTGGTACTGAAAACGTAGCACGTACTATTGGTGCAAGTGCTATTGACCCAGAAGGTAATAGAAATCATCTACAACTTACATTTTCAAATCCGCAAATAACAGCAGCCGGGACACAATGGGATGTAGTAGCTACAGCAGAATCTCTTGATGGTACAATCATATACGATACACAAAATGGCGTTGTAAATTTTAATTCAAACGGTTCTATAGGATCAACTACACTTTCATCTATAAATAATAACGGTGCACAAGTTTCTATTGATCTTGGTTCTGGTTATACAGGTGTAGCATCGATTGCCAATACTCCTATATCATCAACTTCTTCTTCGGATGGAGTTCCAGCTGGAGACTTAATAGGATATGATGTAAACAGAAATGCAGAAGTTGTGGCTACATTTACAAACGGTAAGCAAGTTTCAATTGCACAGATTGCAGTTTTTCACTTTCGTAATAATCAAGGATTAGAGCGTGTAAGTGGTGCTAACTTTAAGGCAACAACAAATTCTGGTGAGCCATTTTTTATGCAAAATGCACAAGGTGAAAATATTATCGGTGCGCAACTTGCAACATACAGATTAGAAAACTCAAATGTTGCACTTGAAGAGTCTTTAACTCAACTTATTATCTTACAACGCTCATTCGATGCAAACTCAAAATCGATAACTACAGCTGATCAAATGATCCAAAAAGCTTTAAATATGAGTGCATAAGGTTCCAACAAAAGTTGGAACAAGTAATATTTATAGTAATATGAATTTTTTACTTATTTCAAAAGTTGGAACACTATATGCTATATATTTCTTACTAAGATAACTATCTCAAAAGGGGATAGATAGCAAAGGATTTAAAATGTTAAAATCACTTTTTTCCGGTGTATCCGGTCTGCAATCTCATCAAGTTGCGATGGATGTGGAATCAAATAATATTGCAAATGTAAATACGGTTGGTTTTAAATACTCCCGTGCAAACTTTTCAGATTTATTAGCTCAGACTAAAGCAATTGCTACAGCTCCTCAAGGTCAGCTTGGTGGTAAAAACCCTGTTCAAGTAGGTCTTGGTGCTACTGTTAGTTCAATGACAAGAATATTTGCTCAAGGTTCTGTTCAAAACTCAGATAAAAATACAGACGTTGCTATTCAAGGGGATGGTTTTTATATAGTATCTCCAGATGGTGGTAATACTTATAAATATACTCGTGCAGGTGACTTTAAGTTTGATGCACAGGGTAACTTTGTTGATAATAACGGTTTTATCGTTCAAGGTTGGCTTAGAGATAGTGTAACTGGAAAAGTTGACTCGTCTGCACCAATCACAAATATAAATATAGCACCTGGTTTAACAACACCCGCTAGAGCTACCGAAGAGGTTGTACTAAAAGCAAATCTTAATTCAGGTCCTAATGTTGATAGTTTTTCACCTGCTTATAGAGTTCCAAGTGGACCGGAACCTGCAGCTCCTACACCACCTGCATTAGATGCAAATGGAAATCCAATTGAGTCTGGTGATATGGGTGTAATGTTTAATGAAACAGGTGAAGCGTTCCAACTTCAAAAAGATCAGGGTGTATGGATAGCATTTCAAAGCTCTACTCACGCTGCAGCTGGTAATGTTTCAGCCGGTGCGGTTGAGCTTGATATAACATTTACACTGGATGATGGTACTACTAAACAGATCACAACTACTGGTGGTTTAGCTGCTAATACAGCTGCACAAAATGCTGCTAGATATGTTTCGGCTATTAATGCTCAGTCGTCTATTACTGGTGTTGAAGCATCGTATGATTCTGCTACCAATACAATGAATCTTATAAACACAAACTCTAGCTCATCAGCTTCACACAATATCCGTCTAACGGCTGTTGGTGGTGCTGATGGTTCAGGATTTGGTTTAACTGCTGGAACTGACGGTTTAGACCAAACTGCTTATAGATACCGCTATGACCCAGCTGGCGGTTCAAGTATTGTTGGTGCTGATAAAACATTCCAAACAATAGCAGATCTACGTTTAGCTATGGAAGAACAAGCACAAGATCACGACAATGATGCTGTTCTTGGAAATGTAACGATTGAAGTTAATGAAGAGGGTAAATTTGAGATTCAAAATCCAGGTGGTTCAGCTGAAGATTATGATATAAATCTTCAGATCACGGCTATTGTAGAAGCTGGTATTACTGAAAATACACGTTTTACTACAAACATGAGCGCACTTAATGCAGTACTTCCTGTTGCGAGTGGTGGTAAAGCATTTTCACAAAGTTTTAATGCTGCAACACATTCGAGTTCTATTGATATCTTTGATTCACTTGGTTCAAAACACACTCTTAGAATGGAGTTTAGAAAAACAGCACTTGATACAAGTACAGGTTCTACTTGGGCTATGAAAATTTCAGTTCCAGCACCTGCAACTATTGATACTATTGCACCGTTTGATGAGAAAACCGGTACTGTTAGATTTAACAATGACGGATCGTTAGCTACTTATGATCCACCAAACATCTCATTTAGCGGTAACAACGGATCAGCTCCTGATCAGCAAGTTGCTCTTAGCTTTGGTACTGGTAGTTCATTTGATGGTATGACAAGTTTTGATAGTCCTTCGGCAACTTCAGGTATATCTCAAGATGGTTATACTGGTGGTGATTTAGTTGGTATCAGAATCGATCAAAGCGGTACATTAGTTGGTTCGTTCTCAAACGGTCGCTCATTCGGTCTTGCTCAAATAGGTATGGCTAAGTTTACAAATAATGAGGGTCTTTCAACTGAGGGTGGAAACGTATTTATCCAAACTGCCAACTCAGGTGAACCTATTATCGGTACGGCTGCTACAGCAGGACGTGGATTTATTCAGGCATCGGCGTTAGAGGCGTCAAACGTTGACCTTTCACGCTCACTTACTCAGCTTATTATTGTACAACGTGGTTTCCAGGCAAACGGTAAAACTATTACTACGTCTGATCAGTTACTTCAAACCTTAATTGGACTAAAACAGTAGTTAAATCTATTTTGATATAATTCCTCTTATATTTTACAAGAGGAATTATTCATAATGCAATTCTGCGCACCCCTTAAATCAAACTCAAAAAAAGTAATGTTACTAGGTTCAGGTGAACTTGGAAAAGAAGTTGTTATTGAAGCTCAAAGACTAGGTCTTGAGACTATAGCAGTTGATAAATATGAAAATGCTCCTGCACACCAAGTTGCTCATCGCTCATACGTTGTAAATATGCAAAATAAAGATGCAATTTTAGAGATCATCCGTAAAGAGAAACCAGATTTTATCCTTCCTGAAGTTGAAGCTTTATCTATAGATGCTCTTTTTGAAGCAGAAAAAGAGGGTTTTAACGTTATTCCTAATGCAGATGCAGTTAGTAAAACTATGAATAGAAAAAATATTCGTACATTTGCCGCAGAAGAGCTTGGACTAAAAACAGGCCCATATAAATTTGTAACGACTCAAGAAGGTTTACTTGAAGCAGCAAAAGAGTTGGGTTTTCCTGTTGTTATTAAACCAGTTATGAGTTCATCTGGTCACGGTCAATCTGTAGCTCGTAGTGAAGCAGATATTCCTCATTCTTGGGAAGAAGCAAAAGAAGCTCGCGGTGATGCAAGCGAATTGATTGTAGAAGCATTTGTTGATTTTGATTATGAGATTACTCTTTTAACTGCGAGAAACGGTAATGAGACAGTTTTCTGTGAGCCTATAGGTCACGAGCAGCGTGATGGTGATTATGTATTTTCTTGGCAGCCGATGCAGATGAGTCCTAAAGCATTGGAAAATGCTCAAGACATTGCAAAACGTATAACTGATGGTTTAGGTGGTCAAGGACTGTTTGGTGTTGAGCTTTTCGTAAAAGGTGATACAGTTTATTTCTCAGAAGTAAGCCCACGTCCTCACGATACGGGTATGGTAACTTTAATAACACAAAGCCAGAGTGAATTTGCAATTCACTTGCGTGCGGTTCTTGGTCTACCACTTGGATTTACATTTTATGGTGATGGCGCATCTGCTGCATTTAAATCTGAAGTAGATTCATATGCACCTGTAGTTGAAGTAGATGAATCTTTATTTACTGATAACTCATATGTGAGAGTATTTGGAAAACCAGAAGCTCATAAAGGGCGTCGTTTAGCCGTAGCACTTGTTTTTGATAAAGTTGAAAAAGCACTAGAGAAGTCGCGCGAGCTAATTAAAAAAGTAAGAGATGTTTAATGAAAATAGCTATTTTAGATGCACTGACTTTTGGAGATACTGATCTAAGCGCATTTAATCAGTTTGGTGATGTAGAAGTTTACCAGACCACTTCAAGTGAACAAACAGCTTCACGTATAACAGATGCAGATGTTATAGTAACAAACAAAGTTCTTATAACAGATGAATTAATGAGTGAAGCAAAAAATTTAAAACTTATCTGTATCGCTGCAACAGGGATGAATAATGTTGACCTTGATGCTGCGGCAAAAAGAGGAATCGAAGTTAAAAATGTAGCAGGATATTCAACTGATTCAGTGATCCAGCATACATTTAGTATGCTTTTTTATCTAATAGGACACTCTCGCTATTATGATGAGTTTGTAAAAGATGGAAGTTATTCTAAAAGCCAGATTTTTACAGATATATCAAAACCATTTTTTGAGATCAAGAACAAAAAATGGGGGATCATAGGTTTAGGAACAATTGGAAAAGGTGTTGCAAATATAGCTAAAATTTTTGGAGCAAATATCTCTTACTATTCAACTAGTGGACAAAACTCAGATAATACTTTTGAGCAGGTTGATCTGCAAACACTTTTAAAAGAATCAGACATTATCTCAATACATGCACCTTTAAATGAAAAAACTGACAATCTTTTGGATTATGAACAGTTGTTAATGTGTAAAGACCGGGCTATTGTTTTAAACCTTGGGCGCGGCGGTATAGTAAATGAGGATGCTGTTGTTAAGATTATAGATGAGAAAAATATTTCATTTGGTCTTGATGTATTAAGCAAAGAACCAATGGTGCAAAATCATCCTCTTTTAAGCATAAAAAATAAAGACAAGCTATATATTACTCCACATATAGCTTGGGCTTCAGATGAGGCTAGAGATACTTTGATAGCTTCAATTATCGAAAATATAAAGTCGAGTTTTTAGGTTGCAAATATGCCAGAAGTAGCACTTTTTATTTCAGCATTTCTGGCAGCTACCATCTTTCCTTTCTCTTCCGAGATAGCTTTTGTAACTGCGATCGCAAACGATATGCCAAAGTCTACAGCTATTATTGTAGCTTCAATAGGAAATGTTTTAGCAATTATAGTTAACTACTGGTTTGGATACTGGCTTTATGAGAAAACTCATGAAAGACTAGAGAAAAGTAAAGTAGGCAAAAACTCTTTGGAATATGGAAAAAAATACGGCTATCCGATACTGCTTTTTTCATGGTTGCCTGTTATTGGTGATCCTCTAACGTTAGTTGCAGGTGTTTTAAGACTGAACTTTTTAGTATTTTTAATAATTGCAGGTACTTTGAGAGTTGCTCGCTACGTGGCTATAGCTTATTTTGCTATGTGATTTGAATTGGAATCATCATCAACTGAAAAGGGACGCTGATTTCCAAACTCCTCTTTTGTAAAACGGAATCTAAAATTATCTACGTACTCCATAAGAATTTTGTACGCTTTATTTATCTCTTGAAACTTTTCGGTTGAACCATCTGGCATATCAGGATGAAATTCACGAGAGAGCTTTTGATAACGCTTTTTTATACCGTCTTTTGTTTCAACACCGATAAGACCAAGTGTCTCAACAGCTTGCTGAAATTCTTTATAAGTGATGCTAAAAATATTAAATCCCTTAATTTTACTCTTTATATTATACTCTAAATATCTCAAAGGAAAGTTTCTTGTATAATTCGTGATAGCTAAATAAGGAAACTATAATATGAAAAATAAAGTTTTAGTTGTTGGTGCCGGTGGAGCAGGATTAGTTGCTGCAATCAATGCACACGATAATGGTAGTGACGTTACCATTTTGACAAAAGATTATCCAACTAGAAGCCAGACATCTATGGCTCAGGGTGGAATTAATGCGGTTTTAAAACACTCAGAAAACGATTCTGTTGAAGAACACATTGCAAATACATTAAAGTCTGCTGCAGGTATTGCAAATGAAGATGAAGTTACAAAAATGTGTAGTGAGGCTCCAAATGCACTGGAGTGGCTAGATAATATCGGCGTTCAGTTCTCACGTACTAGTGATGGAAAAATAGCTCATCGTCGTCTTGGTGGTGCTACAGGTGACAGAGCCTGCTATGCCCAAGACTATACAGGACTTAAAATACTTCATACACTTTACGATCAAGTTTTAAAACGCGGTATTGAGATAAAGAACGACATGTTTCTGTTAGATATACTAACTACGGAGAATAAGGTTAGTGGTGTTAGTGTTTTAAACAAACGCAACGGTGAGATTGAGATCTATGAAGCACCTGCCGTAATTCTAGCAACGGGTGGATATGCGCGTATTTACGATAAGCACTCGACAAATGCAGTAGGTACAAGTGGTGATGGTTTGGCTGCTGCAATTAGAGCAGGGGCTAGAGTTAGTGATATGGAGTTTGTACAGTTTCATCCAACAGCTCTTAAAAACTCATCTATTTTAATATCTGAATCTGCCCGCGGTGCAGGTGGATATCTTTTAAACTCAAAGGGAGAGCGTTTTGTTGATGAACTTCTTCCACGTGACAAGGTAGCACTTGCTATACATGAAGAGATAGCAAAGGGTGAGGATATATTTTTAGATATTCGTCATCTAGGTGAGGAGTTTATTGATCATGAACTACCTCAAGAGAGAAAACTTGCAAAACTTTATGAGAATGTTGATCCAGTAAATGATCTTATCCCCATTAAACCTGTAGCACATTATACTATGGGTGGAATAGAGGTCTCTAAAGATTCTCAAACAATAGTTAGCGGTTTGTTTGCATGTGGTGAGTGTGCAAATCATAGAGTTCACGGAGCAAACCGTTTAGGCGGAAATTCGCTGCTAGAGTTAGTTGTATTTGGTAAAGAAGCTGGTATTAGTGCATCTAAGTTTGCCCAAAATACAGATGATATAAAAGCTGCTAGTTTAGATTCAAATATACTTGATGAAATAAGCGAGTATACAAATGAGATAGATTTTTATGAGTTAAGAGAATCTATGGGGAATATGTTTTATAAAAATGTAGGTATCTCAAGGGACAAAGAAGCACTACAAGAGAGTTTAAATACTGTAAAAGAGTATCTCTCTAAATTACCTTTAATGGGTGTACAAGATAAATCTAAGATCTATAACACTAACCTAATTGAGTTTTTAGAATTTAAAAATATGCTGGAGCTGAGCCGTCTTGTATTAAAAGGTGCACTTGATAGAGAAGAGAGTCGTGGAGCACACTTTAGAAGTGACTATCCTGTCATAGATGAAGCATATAGCAAACATACAATAGTAGATATAAATGGAGTTGTAGCATCATGAAGATAAAAATACAAAGAGAAGAATTGGTAGAGTATGATGTGGCTAGCCAAGAGGGTTCAACACTTTTAGAAGTTCTCAACTTTATTAAAACAAAAGTAGATCCGACTCTTACATACAGTAGTGGATGCAGAAGTAGTGTATGTGGTTCTTGTGCAATGCGTGCTAATGAAAAAGAAGTTCTTGCATGTACATACAAACCTCAAGACGGTGATGTTATAGAACCTCTTAAAAATGTACCACTTATCCGTGATCTTGTTGTAGATATGGACAAAGCTTTAGAATTTAACGCTAAGAGTAAAGCATGGTTAAACTCATGTGATACTACACCTGATGTTAGTGAAGAAGCAGAAAAACTAAACGAAGTTCAGAGTGACTGTATACTTTGTGGTTCATGTTATAGTGCTTGTCCTGTTTATGCAGTAAATAGTGAATTTAAAGGACCGTTCTCACTTACACGTGTTTATAAGTATGTTAGTGATGTTAGGGATGCCGATGTGAAAGAGAAGATCGACACTGTACAATCTACAGGTATTTGGGATTGTACACTGTGTAATGAATGTACAATGGTTTGTCCACAAGATATTTCAAGCAAAGCCGACATCGAAAAACTTAGAATGAAATCTTCTCAATACGGATATATGGATCCAAACTTTGGTAATTTTGGCGGAGGACTCAGTTTTTAGAACTAACAAGTTTTTAGTTGTGTTATAATTATCCAAACAGTTATAAGGGATTATTGTATGGCGAAGGAACACTCGTTTGATATAACGGCAAAAATAGATTTGCAAAATTTTAAAAATGCTATCAATTTAGTAGACAGGGAAGTAGCAAACAGATACGACTTTAAAGGTACTACATACGAAGTTACTTTTAAAGAAAAAGAGAAAGCTTTAATACTTGTTGCTTCAAGTGATAATAAACTAGATGCACTAAAAGACATTGTAATATCAAAGTTTTTAAAACAGGGGCTTAGCTCAAAAGTTTTAGATGAACTTAGAGTTGAAGATGCATCTGGTGGTACAAGAAAGGCTACTTTTAAAGTTGTAGATTATATAGAGTCTAAAGAAGCCAAAAAAATAACAGCCGATATTAAAAAGTTAAAACTCAAAGTTACTGCTCAAATAGAGGGTGACAGCATTAGAGTCAAGGGTAAAAATCTTGATGATCTGCAGAAAGTTATGAGAGAGATTCGGTCAGGCGAGTGGGAAGCTCCACTAACATTTGAAAATATGAGATAATAGGAAGATTATCATGAAAAAGATGAGTGTAGCTGATGCAGCTGAGTTTTTCGGAGTTTCTAAAGAGGCGATTCATAATAGAATAAGACGCGGTTCACTAGCAAGTGAAATGGTAGGCGGACAAAAATATGTAAATGTAGATGAGAAATCTTCAAGCGCTTCAAAGTCTAAAAAAACTTCACCCTCAAAACCAAACAGCCCTGATACAAAGTATTATGAATTTTTAGAAGAACAAAACTCAAAACTTCAACAAAAAGTTGAAAAACTTGAAGATGAAACTCGTTCTTTACGTGATCAAAAAGAGCAAATGCTTATAGAAGAGCGTGAGAAGATAGAGAGCATCTATAAAGAAAAAGATGAACAGTTAAAAAACATAATTAACATGATCTCCTCAAACTTGATGTTAGAGTCAAAACCTGAAATACAAGATAGTGTTGATGCCGAGATCGAAACACTAGAAGTTCACAGTGAACCTATCATAGAAGAAAACTGGGTCTCTTTAAAAGAGTTTTTAAAATCAAGCGGATACAAAAAAGAAAAACGTAAAAAGATAGAAAAAGAGTTTTTTAAAAAAGCTAAAAAGGGTGATGAGTCAATACTTATAAAAAAAGACAAGTGTTATATAGACCCTGAAAGATTTGCATACAGTCTATAGCTTTTGCTATAGATCTGCAAGTTTGAGTGTTAAACCTTTTAAATGCGTAATAGGGTATGAATATGCAATACCTTCTCCACTTCCCGTAATATCTAGATCTTTCATAACTTTTTTGATAATAGTATCTACATTTCTCGTCGGTGTTATAAACATTAAGTTAGAATCAGTAGCTTCAGAGTGTAAGCGATTATAAAAGTTATCCATCTCATCAAGTCCCATTCCATGAGCCTGCATTATTGTTACACCGCGAGCACCGGCTTCTTTTGCAGCCAGTACAGCTTCATCTTCTCTATCATGAGGGACAATAACGTGTACGGCAGAGAACTGCATAGAGTAAGAGTGGCGTTTGTCCGTACCTTGAATATTTACGGTTGATAGACCCATATCTTCTGCATGTTCGAGTGCATGACGAAGCTCTTCCATATGAAGTTCTTCTTTTTCCTGTTCACCTTTGACACCGATTTTCTCAGTTATAACACCATAACTCATAACTGTTAGCATAGGAAAAAGTGAAGCAAAGGCAATAAGTCCAAAACCATCTATTAGAGGATCACGTCCAGGTATATTTGTCGCTAGACCTAAACCAAGAGCAGCAACTAGTGGAACTGTAACTGTTGAAGTTGTAACCCCGCCACTGTCATATGCAATAGGTATTATGTATTTTGGAGCAATAAAAGTTAAAACAATAACAAATATATAACCCACAGAGATATAATAAACAATGTCACCTCCGTGAACAATTCTAAATGAACCAAGAGCTATACCGATAGCAACTCCTAATGCTACGAACATACGTAGTACGAAGTCGTTGATCTTTCCATCAGATATTTGTTGAGCTTTTTTTGCAATAGCTGTTAGTGACGGCTCCGCCATAGTGGTTGAAAAACCTATAGCAAATGCAAAAGAGTAGATTATTACATGTGAATCATTCTCTGTAAGTTGCAATGCCATCATTTCACCAAGAGAGAAAAGACCCATCTCTAAACCGACAATAAATGCGTCAAGACCAATAATAACTAAACCAAAGCCTATAACTACATTTCTAAAGTTCTCAATAGGCTTTTTAAGCACAATGTATTGAAAGAATAGAATAACTAAAAGAATAGGTGCTACATCCCCTATAACACCCATAATCCCTTTTAATATGTTTACAACAGATAAGTTATAAACAGCAGATGTCTCAGCTACATGAGTAGCTACTTGTTTTACACTCTCTGTAGCTTCTACATATTCGTATACGAAGATACCGTAAAACTGAACGAAGATCATTGGAGTTAAAGATGCAAAAGCTATCAGTCCAAAACCATCAAGTACAGGATTGCGCCCCTTTATTGTAGATGCTAAACCGATACCAAGTGCTGCAACAAGAGGTACTGTTACTGTTGAAGTTGTCACACCACCGAGATCAAATGCAAGACCGACTATTTCGTGTGGAGAGACCGTAGTAGATGCTACAACAAGGATATATCCGGCTATTATATAATAGTGAATAGGATGACCTTTTATAATCCTCCATACACCAAGAACTATAGCAAAACCAACAGATAAGGCTACTACAGTACGGAGAGTATTGGCATCTATACGACCACTACTTATAGCTGCTGCTTTATCTGCAATAACAACAAGTGCAGGTTCTGCTATAGTAGTACCAAAACCTATCATAAAGGCAAAAAGGATGATCCATATAGTGGAGCCTTTATGTGCAAAATCTCTTGCTAAGCCTTCCCCAACCGGGAATATTCCAACTTCTAGTCCAAGTAAAAATACAGCTAGACCTACACCGACTATGGTTAGACCTATAGTAGTACTTAGCCAGTTATCTGGTACTGTTTGGATTATTGCCAATTGAAAAAATAATATAACCAGTATAATAGGTAATAGATCTCTAAAAGACTCTTTTAGGAGTTTTAAAAAAGATGTAAAGTTTAACAAACCATCTCTCCCCATTTATTTTTTTCGTATGATATCTAAAAGAGACAAAAAAAAGATTTAAAGGCAATTGTGAAATAAGGTGTTATAATGCTTATATAAATTTATTTTAAAGGATTCGTTATGAAAAGTTTTAAACTAATTGCAGTAGCAATGTTGTTTAGTTCAATGGGTTTATATGCTGCAAATTATGGTAGTATGAGTACAGATGAATTACTAGAACTTAGAGGGACGCCTAAGACTCAACAAGAGCGAAATGAACTTCACTATGAACTTCAAAATCGTTATAAATCAATGAATCAGGAACAAAAAGAACGTTTCAATACTAGACCAGGAAAAGGTATGGGACAAGGTCAAGGTATGCAAAAAGGCATGGGTCAAGGTATGAAGAAAGGTATGGGGCAAGGTCAAGGTATGGGCAAAGGTAGAATGTAAAAAATTCTGCCACCCACTTTTTTAAGTCGTTTTTGGGCTATATAACTGTAAAATTCGCTTTCACTACAGTGGACAGTTGGCCGAGTGGTCGAAGGCGCTCGCCTGGAACGCGAGTATAGGGCAACCTATCGAGGGTTCGAATCCCTCATTGTCCACCATTAATTTTCAATATACCTCAATAGAATTAGATATAATGCCGATATAAAAACAAAAGGCAACATACATATGGAAGCTAGTATATTAATAGAAGCAATAGCAGGTTTAGTTGTAATACTAGGGTTATTAATCTTTATAATGCTAAAACCAAAAGTTGATTTAACAACTAAAAAAGAGTATGTTACTCCATCAGAACCGAAAAAGAAAACAGATTTAGACTCAATCAGACATGTTATTAGAAACCGTACTTCGACAAAGGAAGAACTTGCCGAAGCTGTAGATATGGTTTTGAAATATCACAAAAATATTCCAGAAAAGCTAGGGGTTAGAATTAACCCTAAATTTGATGCATACATGGAAATATTTGTTACTCTATGCAGACACAAAAATGCTACTAAAGATATGATCTTGAAATTAGACAAAGAACTTGTTAAAAATAATCCTGACTATAAATCGGAGATAAACGATTCAATAACTAAAGGTTTAAACTCAAGAAGATAAACCTTTAAAGGCATGAAATCTTATAACAAGCCTTGGAAGTAGAAGAAGATCCGTAGCAAGTGCTACAAGCATAGCCACAACCGTTAAAAGCCCGAAATATATAGTCGGAGTAAACGGGGATAACACCAATACCAAGAAACCTATAGATATTGCGAGTGAAGTATATGTCATAGCATGACCAATGCTTGTATGTGATGTCTGCATAGCTTCTATATAATTTCCCAGTTTTGAATATTCATTTCTATATCTATAAAGGTAGTGAATGGTGTCATCTACCGCAATACCTATACTAATAGAAGCGATAGTGATCGTCATTATGTCAAGCGGTATATTAAACCAGCCCATAAAACCAAATACTATACCGATAGGGATTATATTTGCAATAATAGCTACAAGTCCTATTCTAAATGATCTAAATAAAGCCCAAAACATGAAGAATAAAAATACAACCATTATGCTTAATGTCACTATTTGAGAATTAAATAGGCTCTGAAGCATATTGTTGTATAAAAGCATTAGCCCTGATAGGTGAATATGTTCTTTTTTAATTCCTAGTTTTTCGTGAAGTTCATGTTTTATTTTCTTTAAAAGTTCATCTCTTCTAAGTTCAGGGTTAGAATCAACTATGCGTATATTAAAGCGTACTTGATTATCTTCAATACTAAGATATGGTTTTAAAACCTGTTTTTTTAAATCTTCTGGGAATTCATTATATAGTAGACCAAGCTCAAAATTACCTAATTCTTTATTTTCATTTATGCTTTTACCCACTCTTAAAACAGTCCCGAAAGAAAGAACCTTCCCAAGTTCCGGAATAGACTCCAAATATGCATGGACCTTTTCTATTTTTTGCATCTTGGTTGATGTAAACCAGTATTGATTCTCTTGTTCCCCACTGCTAAACTCATCTTCAAATTCATCAAGTGAATCGTCATATGAACCCATATTATTACTTGAGTCTTCTTGAGGAGTATCTTCAATAAGATCTATTGTTACATCTAGAGGTGTAGTTCCTCCGAGTTTTTGATCAATTATACTCATCCCTTGGTATATCTCGGTAGATGATTTAAAGTAATTTATAAAGCTATTTTCAACTATAAGTTTTGATGCACCGCTAATACTAAAAACTACCATTAAAATAGACATTACATATATTGCAACATAGTGTTTTTGAACCATGTTTGAGAGAAGCTGTGTAATAGCATATTTTTTTTCAAAAGTTATATTTGGTTTTGATGGTTTTAGATACATCATTATAGAGCCAAACATTGCATATGTAAGAAAGAATGATAATACCAAACTTGTACTCATCATCCAGCCAAGATTTATAACTGGTAAAATTCCTGAAAAGACTAGTGATGAAAAACCTGCTATTGTAGTTAAAATAGCAAAGAATGTAGGTTGTGCCATAGATGATACGGTTGCTAGAACTAAATCTTTTTGAATCAGCTCGTTCTCTTTTGAAGCAAGTTCTCTATACCTTACAACTAGGTGAATAACAATAGATGTTGTAAGTATGAGTTGAAAAGATATAAAGTTTGAAGATACAACCGTAACTTCCCATCCAAAAAAACCTAACACACCTGTAGAAGCGACAATAGATGCAAAAAGAATACTTAATGGAATAAGTACCCATTTGATCTCTTTAAAAACTATATATAGAATTACAATTAATAGAACAAGAACAATTGAACCATACTCTTTGAGATCACTTTTAACATAGGTGATCATATCATCGGCTATCATATTTGCTCCGCCTAGGAACATTTTTGCATCAGCTTTATATTTTTGCATAACAGCACGTACTTCTAGTATTGTTTTATGATTGATCTCTTTAGAAGTGTTGTCTTTTAAATTGATCATTATTGAAGTTGTTTTAAAGTCCCTGCTTACAAAGTTTTCAACATATAAAGGGTTGTTTAAAAGCTCATGTTTAACAGCTTTTTTATCTACACCTTTGTCGTTTAAAGTTACTGCACCGTTTGCAAGTTCTGCAAAAGATAGGTTTGATGATTGAAGTAGAGGGATATTTAGTATTGTATTTACAGAGTCAACAAGCGGAATTTTTTCTAGATCCGATGATATATTTCTGATATTGTTAAGGGTTATATCATCTAGTAAAGCTGTTTCTGGTGTGTAAGCTATTAAAAGAAAGTCTAGTGTTTTGTATCTTTTATAAACTTCTCTGGAGTATGCGAGATCTTTATCATTTTCCAAAAGCAGTGTTTTAGCAGATGCATCAATTTTTAGATTGAATGCTTCATAAGCTAAAAAAGATATAAATAGAGATACAAAAATAAGTATATATTTAGGATATCCTAGGATAATTTTTTCGTAAAGATTCTTTATCATGCTTGTGTTTTAAGTTTTATTAACAACTCATTAAAAGTGTGTTCACTTAGATAACTGCTAAATTGTGCACGGTAACTTTTTAGTATGCTCACATTAGCGATCTCTAAATCATAGATCAGCCATTTGTTCTGTTTTGTTTTGTAAAACTTATATACAACCGAAGTTGAACTCTCTTTAGAATCAACTGAAGCATTAACGGTGATACGGTTTTTTTTGCTTTGTTTTACATCTTTTATTGTCGAAGTTGAACCCTTTAACAGATCAAGTTTATCAAGATAAAAGTTTTTGATATAAGTTTCAAATATCTCAGTAAACTCTTTATATTCCTCTTGAGAGATTGATTTTTTTATATTTTTTTCTAATGACAATCTTGCCATAAGTTCAAAGTCAAAAAGGTGTATAACCTCTTTTATTATTTTATCTCTACGCATTTGAGAATCATTTTTCTCATCGTTTAAAATGTTAAAAAAGTTTTTAGAAATCACACTCATTTTATCGTGCAACAGCTTTTCATCACTGCTTTGTGCGTTTAGATAAAGAGGTAAAAAAATTCCAATTAAAAAACTTAAAACTACTTTCACAACTATTCCCCTATTAGTTTATTTCTATTTTGTTCATATGCATCACGTATAAACGGATATAGATCGATTGCATCTTTTGTAAAATCCTCATAACTAATCTCACTGAGTGAATAGTCGTTGAGCAATTTAAAAGATCTTATACCTATATATGTCCCGTATGATACCATATCATCATCTATATCTGAAGTGTACCAGTATATAGGATCAGCATAAGCATCAACAAAAAGACTACCAAAGTCTCTTAAGTTTGATTGACCAAGAAATGGAATAACAATTGGAAAACCTGAACCAACACCGTAATGTCCAAGCGTTTGCCCAAAATCTTCTTTATGTGGTTTGATATCAAACCATTCATCTGCTACATCAAAAAGCCCCAAAAGTCCTAAAGTTGAGTTTGTTATAAAACGCAACGTTTCATTACCTGAGTGTTTAAACTTTAGCTGTAATAGATTGTTACATAAACTTATTGGATAATACAGATTATTAAAAAAGTTATCTATAGATTTTCTAGCAGGTCGTGGCACAACATATTTATACCCATCTATTACCGGCTGAAAAACATTGATCATAACGACATCATTAAAATCTGTCATAACTCTGTTGTACCCGTATAGAGGATCAAAGACCTCTCCCTCTTTCTCTTCGGCTACCAGTTCTTGTTCAAACTCATTTTCAAAACTGTCTTCAAAATCTTCACTAGCATAAACGTTAAATGTTAAAATTAATACAAAAGATATAAATATTTTCATCATGAAATTATACACTAAGTTTGTTAAATTTATTTTTTGTATATAAATGGTAAAATATTGTAATTAGGATGATAAAGGGGTGTAACTGAATGAATAAAAAGATAGTCGAATTAAAAGAGTTTGCTGATTTTTTAAGAATTAATAGAAACAATATTATTGATAAATGGGTAGTTTGTGAATCAGTTGAGACTATTTTTGTAAGACACTCTATGAAGCTTTCAGATACAGACAGAAAGGTGTTTTATGATTTTTTAGATTGTTTTATAAGCGTTATGCAATGGAAGCTAACTATTGCGGAATGTCCTATAAAAATGCAGTTTTTAAAAATATTAAGTGATAACTCTTTTACCAACTTTGAACTGTTTGAACTTTTTATAGCCCTTAAAAACGCAATATCAGATGTTTTTTACGAACATCAGTTTTTGTCTTTCGGTTTACAAAAAGATTTAGAATCAGTATCTATAAATATAGCCAAAGATCTTTCAGACGTATATACCCAGATTCAAAAAGATGAGATCAATTTCAAAGATGAACACTCTAACCTTCTAAACGAGTATAAAAAAGCTGTTGATCTTAGTAATATTGTGTCAAAGTCAAATACAAAAGGGATAATCACATATGCAAACGATAAGTTCTGTGAGATAAGCGGTTATTCAAAGGCTGAACTTATAGGAAAACCTCACTCTATAGTTCGCCACCCTATGATGCCAAGTAGTGTATTTAAAGAGCTATGGGACACCATAAAAAGTAAAAGGGCTTGGCACGGTGTCGTTACAAATATGCGTAAAGACGGAAGAAAATATGTTGTTGATTCTACTATCATCCCTATTCTTGATGTTGATGGGGATATTGTTGAATATATTGCAATTCGTCACGACGTTACAGAATTTGAAGAAACAAAAGATCAGCTTAGTACATTGAATATGGCTATGAAAAATAGAATTGACGAGCTATATAATATGACTACGTCTTTAGAAGAAGAAGCATCAATTGATAGCTTAACTGGTGCGTTTAATCGTACAAAATTTGAGAAATTTTTTGATTTAGAGATAGAAAAAGCTCAGGTTAGTAAAAATGTTCTTTCTATAATTATGCTTGATATTGATCACTTTAAATCAATTAATGATAATTTTGGACATCATGTAGGCGATGAAGTTTTAAAAGGAATCGTTGAATTAATTACAAAAAATTTAAAAAGAGTTGATATTTTTGCCAGATGGGGTGGTGAAGAGTTCGTAGCTCTTCTTCCTGGTACTAACTTGGAAAATGCTACAAAACTTGCTGAAAACCTCAGAATAAAAATTGAGCAAGAGAGCTTTTCAACTGCAGGAAAAATTACTTCAAGTTTTGGTGTTGGAGAATATCAAGACAAAGAAAGCAAAACAGATATGTTCAACAGGGTAGATAGACTTTTATATGAAGCAAAAAGAAAAGGCAGAAACAGAGTTATGTCTTGTGCATCTTAAAATATGAGATTAGTGGAAATAAATGATATAAACTCTGATGAATTACAAATATATCATCAGATGAGAGACAATATTTTTGATGAACAAAACTCCTTTGTAGCAGACTCCCCAAAAGTTGTAAACATACTTTTAGAAAGTGATCTTGTAGTCAAAAGTATACTTGCAACACAAGAGTACTATGAAAAGCATGTTGATCTTTTAAAAAATAGAGATAATATAGTTTGCTATAAGGCTACAAAAGAGCAAATGCAGAATTTAGTAGGACATAAGATTCATCATAACTGTATGCTTCATGGAATAAGACCAAAAGAGTGCAGTTTAGATCAGCTTGGCAACAATATAGTGATGCTTGATAATATAACCTCAAGTGAAAATGTCGGTTCAATCGCAAGAAGTATGGCAGGTCTTGGGGTTAGCTCTTATTTACTGCCAAAACAATCGCCACATCCTTATGGAAGACGTGCCTTAAGAGTTTCTATGGGCTATGTTAGCAGATTAAAATACAGCATATACACTGACATAATTAGAACTATAAAAGAATTGCAAGACAATGGTTATAAAGTTTATGCAGCTGAATTAAGTGAAGATTCAATCCCTTTAAAAAATGTAAAACCTGATCATAAATGGGTACTTGTTATGGGAAGTGAAGGACATGGAATATCTAAAGAAGTATTAGATGTATGTGATGAGGTTGTTAATATAGAGATGCAAGAGGATGTAAAAAGTTTTAATGTATCCGTAGCAGCATCTATTTTAATGTACGAGTTTGTTAATTCCGCTGGTTAATACAGACTAATTCGGTTATACTTGCGTTATGAAAACACAAAAATTCTCCTCTTTAAAACTCTCAGATACAATGGTTAAAAACCTAGATAATATTGGGTATAAAACAATGACTCCTATTCAGGAAAAGGCACTGCCTTTTATACTTGAATCACGCGATCTGATTGCTAAAGCAAAAACAGGAAGCGGTAAGACGGCAGCTTTTGGAATCGGGCTTTTAAGCAAACTAGATGTTAAAAAATTTCGTATCCAGTCTCTTGTCCTTTGTCCCACACGTGAACTTGCTGATCAGGTTGCACGCGAGCTTCGTCAAATTGCAAAGTTTACACACAATATAAAGATCTTAACACTTTGTGGAGGTGTGTCTTTTAGATATCAGGAATCATCACTAAGACATCAGGCTCATATAATTGTTGGAACGCCTGGGCGTGTTTTAAAACATCTAAATAAGAACTCGCTAAATCTTGAAGATCTTAATATGCTGGTACTTGATGAAGCAGACAGAATGCTTGACATGGGTTTTATAGAAGAGATTCAAAATGTTATAGAGTTTGCTCCAAAACAAAGACAAACTCTTCTTTTCTCAGCTACGTATCCAGATGAGATAATAGAGTTGTGTAAATCAATTTTAGATGATCCTGTGGAAGTTGAAGCTCAGATTCAAGAGGCTGCAAATGAGATAGATGAGTATTTTTATGAAGTTGATGAGGAGTTAAAAGTTAAAACCTTGATCGGTCTTTTTGCCTCTTTTAAACCAAAAGATGTAATTGTGTTTTGTAATACAAAGATAGAATGTGATGAGTTGGCAGAAGAATTACAGGATTCAAATATAGACGCTCTTGCTTTGCACGGTGACTTGGAGCAGTATGAACGTAACGATGTGTTAGTGCAGTTTGCTAACAAAAGTTGCCGTGTGTTAGTTGCAACAGACGTAGCGGCCAGAGGATTAGATATAAAAGATCTTGATATGGTAGTAAATTATAATTTGCCACATTCAAAAGAGATTTACACTCATAGAATCGGTCGTACTGGGCGTGCAGGAGCAAAAGGAATCAGTGCTACTTTTTATGCAAAATATGAGTTGGAAAGTGTTGAAATTTATAATGATGAAAAAAGAGAATTCTTAAAGATAAATGAGTTCCCTGATACAAGTAGTTTTGAGATGAAACCAGAGTTTTTTACACTTGTGATTGAGGGTGGTAAAAAAGATAAATTAAGAAAAGGCGATGTACTCGGATCGCTTACAGGCGATGGTGGATTAAATGGCGATAATATCGGTAAAATAGATATTTACGACAGGCAAACATATGTAGCTATAAAAACTCCTATGATGAAAAATATCACAAAAAATATATTAATTAAAAAGAGAAAATTTACTAGCTGGATTTTGTGATATTTATGAAATAAACTTGTTTAAAAAGTTAATGTTATTTTCATTCTAATGATGATATTATTTTTCTATTATTTAATAAAAAAAGGGGTATATCATGAAGCTTTATGATAAGTTTTTATTAAAGTTAAAAATATTAATATTTAACATTAGAAAAAATAGTTTACGCTTGTAAACTTTAACTTTTTATTTTTCATCATCACACTAAATTCACATTATTTTTTTTTATAATTAGATCTGAAAAAAGGGTACTGCTACTCTTTTAGAAACCTCCTTAAATACTAAAAGCTAACATTTCCTGTTATTCCCATCTAAGATGTTAGCTTTGAAGTTAGCTTCTAACTTGTTCTAAAATCCAATTCCATTCACCAAAACCACTATCTGTGTTTATATGTCCGGCATTTTTTAATAATTCCATATCAACACCAAGTTCTGCTTGAACTCTTATGAATTCACTCTCATCCATATAAGGATCGTTTGTTGAACCTATCAGTAGTATATCTTCTGCATAAAGATTGCTTGGTATTTTACAAGGAAAAAACTCACTAAGCTCTTCAATAGGACAATGCATACTTGGTGGTGCGACTAAAAACAGCTTTTGAACTTTTTTTAGTTTATTTTGATTTGCTAAATGAAACCAGAGTGTATTGGCAAGTGAATGGCAAATGACTATATCCGGATTAAAATCATCAATAGCATCTAAAAGCTCTTGACTCCACTCTTTAATTGTAGGGTTTTCTACATCGCTAAACTTTAAAAAATATACACAACCGTAATCTTTTGCAAGCTCTCCTGCAAGCCAGCTTTGCCAATGTGGATAATCGCTTCCGCCCCAACCGTGAACAATTAAAATTTTTTTCATTTTATACCTATTTTTTTATATATGATTTTATCATAAAGAACAATACAAAAGACCAAAGAATTATGCTGCTCGTAATGTCTAAATAACTAAATTCTTCATTTATATGAACAAGAGATGAAGGGTCTATCTGAGTAATATTAAATACATAATCAAGCCCGAGTCCAAAAATCATACTTCCGATAATAATGCTACCAAGATATATGTATAAGCTTTTAACACCTAACATCTTTTTAACAACGCTTATTGTAACAGTATTTGTCGCAGGACCTGCAGTTAGAAAAACAAATGCTGCCCCTGCACTTACACCGCTAAGCATAAAAGCTGCAGCTATAGGTAGTGAAGCTGTAGCACAAACATACATAGGTACGGCTACGGCTATAACTAACATATAAGAAACCCAAGAATATTCAGTTAGTATATCGCTTAGATTTTGAGGTATAGCTATAGTTATAAGTGCTCCGATCACTAAACCCAAAAATAGTGGTTTTGCAATATCTCCAAGTAGAGTAACAAATGCGTACTTCATAGCTTTTGAAAAAGAGAATTTAGCTTTTTCTTCTTTATTTGAACTACAACAAGAACCACCAGACTCACAACTCTCTTCCTGTTTTGATGCAAAATTCGTTGTTGTTGAGAACATCTGAGTGTTTGACGGTTTGTTGTTTGTATTGATTGCAGAAAAACTCATAGCTGGTTTTTCTTCTTCTTTGTCATAAATGTTTGAAAGAATTCCGGCTATAGTGGCTATAATCATTGATGTAAGCACTCTGTATATCGTAAAAACCCATCCAAACATACCATAGGTTGCGAGTATTGAATCAACACCAGTTATAGGTGTCGAGATTAAAAAGCTTAGAGTAGCACCTTTACTTGCACCACTTTTTTTTATACTTGTAGCCAGAGGTATAACACCGCACGAACAAACAGGCAAAGGTATACCAAAAATCGTTGATTTTGCAACTGATGATACAGTCTCATTACCTAAATGCTTTGTTACTATACTGTCTGGTACGATTTCATGCAGTATACCTGCAAACACAAGTCCAAAAAGTATATACCAAGCCATTGCATTGCTAAGCTCGTATAGAGCGGTAAAAAATTCTAATAATAGTTCCATAAGTTAATTGTACCTCTAATTTTTAAATTCGCAACTACTTCTAATGATCGTTTTGTAAAACCATGCAAGACCCACAAGCATAAAAGTTGTTCCTATAATCAGATAAAATGCGGACAACATATTCTCCACTTTGTCGGATAATGCAGTTTTAAAAACTACAAGTAAGGTTTCGATCGATAAAGCTATGATTATAGATATTAAAAAGCGACCAAGCACTTTATACTGTTTATCTTCATCATGCTCTAGTGTTTGAAATAATACTTCATGCTCAAATATTTGCTTAGCTAAATCAAAAATTGCTAAACCTAGGGTTACTGCAATAATTGCTTTAAAACTATCGTGTAATAAATCAAGTTCATTATTTAAAAAGATATATTGTCCAAATATGTAAAGCCCGTATAGAATAAGGCTGATAGCTACAAGTGTAAGAGTTGACGATCCTAAAAAATATACTGTTCGTTTTACTCTATCATGTGTATGGTTAAAGTCTATCAATTTTAATTCTTCCAAAAGATAGATCAAATTTATGTCAAACACATAATAAGTATCATCTTTAAAATAAACCACGGATATACTTGCTTTACCTGTACGATGGTGTATATAAGGGTTAGATATATACATATTTTCATCATCAAGAATCATTTTATGAAAATAATGACTCTTATCATTACCTACATTTGCAGAATCATTCTCTTTTTTGCATATTACGGGGCTTATCTGTTTAAAATCTTTGTCAACGGCATATATAAGTTGAACATATTTATTGTTGTCTAATATGCTCTGAGAAGCTTTTATAGGGTCATCTTTTATATTTGTGACAAAGTTAGTTAAATAGATATCAACTGTCGCTTTATGTTTTCTATATATATTTATAACCTGTTTCATATTACTTCCTTTCCTATATGTTTAAAGTTTGATTTTATTGCATAAAATATAATTAAGGCTTAATTAATAAATTAATATATAAATGAAAGTTATATGGGAATGGTGTGAAGATAGTTTTTTAACTAAAGAGCAAAACTCTTTAGTCGTTGTTAGTATTAGCAGTTATAGCGTTAGCTATACGAAGCATAGTTTCTGTTTTACCGATCACTGACATAACTACGTCAAGTCCTGGACCACCCATTTTTCCAAGAAGTGCTAGGCGAAGAGGTTGACCGATCTTACCAAAACCGATCTCCATCTCGTTTATTACATCTTCCATTAAATGGTGATATTCAGCCGGTAAATGAGGGTTTTCTGTAGCAGATAGCTTTGCCCCAAAAGTATTTAGTATAGTTATAGCGTCACCTTTAAAAGCTTTTTTAGCAGCTTTTTCATCAAAACTTGTCGGTGTCGTTAAGATCTCTTTTGCCATATTTGCAAGTTCTGCCAAAGTTTTTGCACGCTCTTTTAGAGCATCTAAAAGGATCTCTTTTTTATCATGGCTTGTTAGTACAAGATCATAATCTGTTAGTAGTTCTGCTAACTCGTCGTTAGATGTGTTTTTGATATAGTGCGAGCTTAACCAGTCTAGCTTTTCAGTGTTGTAGATCGAAGCTGATTTGTTTATATCTTCAGGATTGAAAAGGTGAATCATCTCTTCCATAGAGAATATCTCCTGATCACCGTGACTCCAACCAAGACGTACTAAAAAGTTTAGTAGTGCAGCAGGAGTGTAACCCATCTCTTTATATGCCATAACATCTGTTGCACCGTCACGTTTAGATAGTTTTTTACCTTCAGAGTTATGGATCATCGGTACATGGTAAAACTTAGGAACTTCAAAACCTAATGCTTCATAAACAACTATTTGTTTAGGTGTATTACTTAAGTGATCATCCCCGCGAATAACTTCATTGATCCCCATAAGGGCATCATCGATCGCTACAACGAAGTTGTATGTCGGGCTTCCATCAGCTCTGGCAATAACAAAATCATCTAAAATATCTTCAGCTTGGAAAGAGATGTCACCCTTTACACCATCACGTACTAAAATCTCACCAGTTAAAGGAGCTTTTATACGGATAACAGGCTCAACACCCTCAGGCGGAGTACCGTCAAAATCACGGTAGCGCCCGTCATATTTTGTACGCTGCTTGTTTGCCATCTGTTCTTCACGCAGTGCATCCAGCTCTTCACGTGACATATAACACTTATATGCTTTGCCCTCGTCTAAAAGCTGTTTTATGTATTTTGCATAGATATCATCACGTTTGCTTTGGTATTCGATCTCACCGTCGTGCTCTAGCCCTAACCATTCAAAAGCTTTCAAAATAGCTTCTGCAGCTTCTTCTGAATTTCTTGCTTTATCTGTATCTTCGATACGAAGAACAAATTTTCCATTATTTTTTTTAGCCCAAAGGTACGAAAAAAGTGCAGTACGTAAACCGCCGATGTGTAGGTATCCTGTTGGAGATGGAGCAAAACGTGTTACAACCATGAAAAGACCTTTATATAAATAGTTGTGAAATTGTAGACAAAAATTGGTTATATGTAGGTTAAAAAACTTTACTGCGAACTTGATTTCTACCTTCGGCCTTAGCTTCGTATAGAAGTGTGTCTACATCTTTATATAAGTTATCCATATTTATTTCCGATTTAAAACTATCCATTTTACTCATTACAAGCCCAAAAGAAGCAGTAACTACGTTTGATGGTTCATTTAGTTTATGTTCAATATTTAGAGCTTCTATATTTTCTCTAGCTCTTTCAACAAGGACTTTTACTTCATCTACAGTTTTTGCGCTGAAGATAACACCAAATTCTTCACCGCCAAGTCTAAACACTATATCGTGCGAGCGTTTAAAGCTATTTTTTAAAGTCTTAGCTACTTGTATTAGAACTTTATCTCCCTCTTGATGCCCGTAGGTATCGTTGTACTTTTTAAAGTTGTCTATATCCAAAAGGGTAAATGCATAGATTCTCTTGTCACGTTTTGCACGGTTTAGTTCTCTTGGAGCGACCTCGTTAAAGTGTCTTCTGTTATATAGATTTGTAAGACCGTCAGTTGAAGATAGAAGTTCTAATGATGAGTTTTGTTTTTTTAGTACGTTGATTCTATATGCTAATAGTAAAGATAGACCAATACCCTCAATAAGTGAACCTATCATAAGTGTATTTGATGTGAATAAGTTTGTAGGTAGGTACCCTAAATAATAGATGATCGTTATTACTGCAAAAGCGGCATATATAGCAGTAGAGACAAGATAAACAATACCAAGTAGATTCTTTTTGTATGTCATGTATATACCGATAAATACAAGAACAAAGCCCATAATCATTGCAAAAACCATTATAAAAGGCAGGTACTCCAAAAGACCAAAAATAACTGACAAAACTATATATGCAGCTACAAAATATATTGAAAGTGAAAAATACTTATGTAATTTTGGATAATATTTTTTCATCTCAAATATTTTAGATGTAAAAATCATAATAAACATAAGTGTTAAAGGTGTTGCATAAGTCGCTTTGTGAATCCAAGTGTTTTGAGACAGGTCAAAAAACTTAAATGCAAATCCGCTCATAAATACAAAACCTATAACGAAAGAGAAGAATAGGTATGATACATAGTAAATATATATGCTGTCTTTAGTGTATGAATATATAAAGAGGTTATATAAAATGAGAACTAAAATCCCACCAAGTAAAAATGCTTGAAAAATATTATCATATAATCCATAATATATATGTGTATCCAGATCTTCTATTTTGTAGTGGTATAGACCTGAGTTCCCACTTTCAAAATATGTTTTAATTAAAAATGTATATGTTTGGTTTGGTTCTATAGATGTTCTGTAAAAACTTAGGCTTTTAGTAGTATTTAGTTTTTTATGATCAGTTCTGTTAAAACCGCCATAGTGTGAATATATAATATCACCTTCTGAGTTTAAAACAAAAAAATCTAATTCTGCCGCTAAGTAGTATTTTTCATCATGAAAAATAAATTCTGCTTTCTCCGATAGATTGTTTTTAATTGAAAATTTATGCCATATAGATTGATGTGTTAAAAAACCGTTTGAGTAAGAGTTTGTAACTTGAGTTTTAAACTCAATATCTTTTACATCTTTTATAGATAGTTTGTTTGATGAGTCTATAAGTTTTAAAATATTAAATTGATCAAAAACAAATTTTTTTGAGTCTATAGACAGAGTATCTGCAAGTAAAATATTGGATAACAATAGAAAAAATATAATAATATTCTTAGTCAAATAAAAATGCCCCTTTTTTTATTTGTGAAAGTTTAACATAATTATTTGTTTAAGCTTGGTAAAATATCGCTTATTATAATTTAGTTAGGATTTTTATGTACAAAATATTATTAGTATTGTTTTTATCGAGTGTAGTTTTTGCAGAGTTGATTGATGGTGTAGCTGTAACTGTTAAAGGTAGTCCAATAACATTGCATGAGATAAAAGAGCAGATGGAATCAGCAAATATTTCGGCAGATCAGGCAAAAGATATTTTAGTAAGAAAAAAACTTGAAGAGCTTGAGATAAAAGAGCGCAAAATTGATGTAAGTAGCTCTGAAGTATATGATGATATAAAACAAACAGCTGAAAGAAACAATATGAGTGTTAGTCAGTTTTATGAAGTTGTGAGAAATAGAAACGGACTAACATCGGCGCAACTAAAAGATAAGATAAAAGAGAAACTTATGTCTCAAAAACTTTATGGTGCAATAGCTTACTCATCAGTTTCAAAGCCATCAGAGCAAGAGATAAAAGAATACTATGAACTTCATAAGAGCGAGTTTGTTCATCCTGGTGCTTTTGATGTAGTTATATATATGTCTGCATCACCTGATAGGCTAAAAGAGAAGATAGATAACCCTATGTTTTATGCGCCGGATATTCAAACGAATGAGCAGCATATAGAATATGAAAAAGTTGCACCTGAGTTGGCATCTCTTTTGTCAAATACTTCTGTAAATACTTTTTCGCAAATAGTTCCAAACGGTCAAGGCGGCTATATGAGCTTTTACATTAAAGCAAAAGAGGATGTTAAAGAAGCAGGAATTGAGAGTGTAAAAAACCAGATAATCTCTACAATAATGGGTAGCAAACGTGAGATGGTACTTGGGGAATTTTTTGAGAGAATGAAGTTAAGTGCTAATATTAAAGTTTTAAGAATGCCAGAGTAAAAAATGCTAAGTGATCAAAACTTCATAAATATAGCAACGGAAATCGCCAGTGCGTCTAAGTGTGTATCCAAGCAGGTTGGTGCAGTTATTGTTAAAGATGGACGTATATTAAGTACAGGCTATAACGGTACACCGGCAGGATATACAAACTGCTCAGAACATTGGGAAGGCGAATATACGCAAGAACATCACGAATGGTCTAAGACTTACGAGATCCATGCAGAGATGAATGCTATTATCTGGGCTGCACGTCAAGGTATCTCTATTGAAGGTGCTACTATTTATGTAACACTTGAACCGTGTGCAGATTGTTCAAAAAACATTATTGCGAGTGGAATTAAACGTATAGTTTATGAAAAAGAGTATGAGCATAACCATTCTGAAGTTATTTCAAAATTTATAGAAGATAATGGAGTGATTATAGAAAAACTAGTTACTCTTAGCTAGAGCCGCAAAATCTATATCTTGCTCTTTTTTTTCATCGTCACGTTTTTTATCTTCTTCGTAGCTTCCGCTAGAGAATATATATTCACTTTTTTTTAAAATACACCCTTTCATCCCAGGCAGACAATCTTTTTTCAGTAGTTTACAATAACCTTTGTGATCATGTTGACAAGTCCAACCCATTTGTCCCTCTGTTTATTAGTATTTATAATTATATCTCAAATATTTTTATGATAAAATATCTATCTAGCAAATGTTAAAAAGGGGAACAGATGAGTATATTGGGTCGTCAAGTTGTTAATAACTCATCTTATGAAATTTTTGCTTATGATATCTTGTATAGAAGTGATGATGAGGATATAGATTCTAACAATCTATCAGCATCTGCCACGTCTATGGCAAAAGTTCTTAATGATTTTGGACTTGAGAACGTAGTAGGGTGTTATAACGGATTTTTGAGAGTAGATGCAGAATTTTTATCAAATAGTATTATGAATACTATTTCAAAAGAGCAGTTTACACTGATGATTTTACAGTCATCTTTTTTAGATAAAAAACTTATTCCAAAACTCAAAAACTTGATAGAAAAAGGTTTTAGATTTGGTTTAAATGATTCAATAATAAATAAATCGACTATTAAAACTTTGGTACCTTTATTGAAGTATGTAGAGTATGTAAAAATAGATGCACTACACTCTGATGAACCATATGTAGATAAGCTTATTGAGTATTTAAAATCAAAAGATAAAAAAATCATTGCTTCAAAAATAGAAACACATGATATGTATGAACTTTATAAACAAAAAGGTGTTGATTATTTTCAGGGTTACTATCTAAAGAGACCAAATATTATAAAAACAACATCGTTTAATGCATCACAGACTCAAATTTTAGAGCTTTGGAATCTTATACAAAACAATGCTACTACTAAAGAGATTGTTTTAGAATTAGAAAAAAATCATGCCTTGGCTTTAAAATTAATGCAGTTTATCAACTCATCATTTTTCTCTTTTCGTTCACAAATATCATCGATGAATCAGATAATAAATCTACTAGGACGTGATGCACTGGCAAACTGGCTTTTAATATTTATGGTCTCATCAAAAGATAACGGTGATAAGCCAAACCATCCATTGCTTTTGATGGTTATAAATAGAACAGAGATCATGGTTGGACTTTTAAAACTCATAAAACCTGATTCATCAATGTCTGAAAAATCGACGGCATATTTGGTAGGGATGTTGTCACTTATACATCTATTGTTTCAAATAGAACATCGAGAGTTTTTACATAAACTTCGGGTGACAGAAGAGGTTGAAGAAGCTATGTTTGAAGCAAATGGTTTTTTTGGACAGCTTCTGGTTATGACACGATACATAGAAAATGCAGATTCATCTCATATAAATGAGTTTATAAAAAAATATAATCTAAATGAAGAAGATATGCAACAAATAGTATCACAAGCTATGATTAAAGTGAATCAGTTTGATAAAATGATCCAAGAAACATTTTAAATACATTTTATTAAGATAAGATATATTATTAAAAATAATACAAAGGATACTTAAGATGAAAATTATTAAGTCATTAGTTTATACGTTAGCTTGTAGTTCTGCACTTGTAGCAGGTACACATTGGGGTTATACTGGACATGAGGGTCCACAGCACTGGGGTGATTTAAGTCCGAAGTTCGGTATGTGTAAACAAGGAAAAAGTCAATCTCCAATTAATATCTCTAAAGAGGTAACTGTTGCAACTGAAGGTTTAAAAGAGATTAAATTTAACTATACAACTAGAGCTACGGAGATTATCAATAATGGGCATACAATTCAAATAAATGTAAAAGACGGAAGCTCTATAGAGATTGATGGTAAAACTTTTGATTTAAAACAGTTCCATTTTCATACACCTAGTGAAAATCAAATAGAGAGTAAAAACTTTCCACTAGAAGCTCACTTCGTTCACGCAGACAAAGATGGAACTCTTGCAGTTGTTGCTTTAATGTATGAAGATGGGGAAGATAATAAGGTCCTTAAAAAACTTTGGTCAAGAATGCCTCATAAAGCTGGTGAGTCTAACCGCTGTATAATGCCTGCTGAGATGTTTGCAACAATGATGCCAAAAGACAAAGCATATTATAGATTTAACGGTTCACTTACAACTCCTCCGTGTTCTGAAGGTGTTAGATGGATGGTTCTAAAAAACTATTCTCATGTTTCAAAAGCGCAAACTGAAGAGTTTTTACACTTGTTTCACCATGCTAATAACAGACCTGTTCAACCTATAAATGCTCGTAAGGTTATGAAATAATCATCTCAATGGAATAACTATTGCTACGTAATTCTTGTATTCAAGCTTTGTCACTAACCCTAAGTACTAGATGCTTCACTGATAAAGGATTTGTTATGAGACATTTAAAAGATTACAACAAAGAATTTTTAACAATGGTGAGAATAATGAATATGTTTGACGACGGAGGAGGCTGATCCTTTCGTCTAAGGCTTTATGTATACAATAGAGGGCTTTTGGCCCTCTAAATTTAAGGTGTTAGTTTTGTTTGTAAAAAAACTCGAATACGCTTTTATCCTTCTTACAATAACCGCACTTATCTATTTATCTAAAAATTATTACGACGATTATCAATTTAAACATAATGATATACCTCAGAGTTACAAAAACAGAATATCTAAAAAGGAAAATGAAGTTTTAACTCTCATGCAACAACACTACGGTAGAGCTTATAAAGTTCCTCTTATAGTTACTGACAAGTTTAAAGGCAGGCTCTACGGATTAACAGTTTATAAAGACGGAGATGTGAAAATATACCTGAACAAAAATGTAATGCAAGAGAGTATTGATTATATGGTAGAGAGTGTAATAGCACATGAATATGCACACGCTTTAATGTTTAAATTAGGTGATTTCTCAATAAAAGATGAGGGACATTCAAAAGTATGGAAAGATGCTTGTATAAAACTAGGCGGAGTAGGTTGTGCACAATATGTAAATACAAATGATGTGGTTATGGGAAAACTTCCGTTTTAATATTTTTAAATTATAAAGTATAATTTCGAAAAAAACATTGGTGAGATATGATTGAACTTATTATTCTAGCTGTAGCTTTAAGTATGGATGCTTTTGCAGTATCTTTGGGTTTAGGGGCTAAAAAAGTAACATTAAACAAAACATTAGCTTTAAAAGTCGGGTTGTTATTTGGATTTTTTCAGGGTTTTATGCCCCTTATAGGTTATTTGGCAGGTATTGGACTTTCAGAGTTTATAGAGTCAGTTGATCACTGGGTAGCCTTTATACTGCTTGCACTAATCGGTGGTAAAATGATATATGAGAGTTTTGGAGAACCGGTTGAAGATGAAATCTCAATAATTACAAATAAAGTTCTTTTATTGTTGGCAATAGCTACAAGTATAGATGCAATGGCCGCAGGTTTTACATTGATGCTTATGTCAACAACCATTTTGCTTTCAGTCTTTGTTATTGGACTAACTACATTCATTTTTAGTTACGGCGGTGTTTTACTTGGTGCAAGAGGGGGAGCTTTTTTAGAAAGTAAAGCTGAACTTTTAGGCGGTATAATATTAATAGCTATAGGTTTAAAAATACTTATAGAACACACTTTATTTTAATAAAGTTAAATTAACTGTTTTTTTATGAACTCCATATAATGACCTTCTTCAGCCTCTAGGTCATTATGAGTTCCCTCTTGTACTATCTTTCCATCATCAAGTACATAGATCATATCTGCTCCCTTAACCGTACTTAGACGGTGCGCTATTGTGATCACTGTTTTATCTTTAAGTATTGGCTCTAGAGTCGCATTTAATTTAACTTCTGTATGGACGTCCAGCGCTGAGGTCGATTCATCAAAGATCACAACATCCGGATTGGCAATTATCATACGTGCTATGCTAAGACGCTGTCTTTGACCGCCTGAGAGCCTGATTCCATGACGCCCGACTATAGTATCTAAACCATCATCCATACCCTCAATCATTTGACTCAGCTGTGCAATTTTTAAAGCTTGATATATCTGTTCATCGCTTATACTGTGATCACCCATAGTTATGTTAAAACGCAATGTGTTATTAAAAAGAATAGGCATTTGCAGCACTAAAAATATTTTTGAGCGAAGTGAGTGCTTATCAAGCTCATCAATATTTATATTATTGAATTTAAGCTCACCACTGTTTCTCTCATAAAATCCTGATATAACTTGAGCTAAAGTTGTTTTTCCACTACCGCTTGCACCGATAAGTGCTATTTTTGAACCGCTTTTTATATTCATAGATATATCTTTGAGGGTCGGTTTGTTTTTTATGTATGAAAAGTTTAGATGCTCAAGAGTTATATCTACTCCATTGCCTTGGAGTTGTTTTGTAGATGACCTTTCTGTCTTAAGTGTTAGTATTTTGTTTAGTCTCTCCAGTGCAGCCATGGCAGATGAATATGAGTACTGCATACCCAAAATATCTTGTACAGGCGTCATGATAAACCAGATATATCCAAACATGGCAAACATCATCCCAATGCTTAGATCACTGTATGCGACAAGTAAAAGTCCAGATGCTCTAAGTATCTCATACATTGTTAAAAAGATCGTATATGAGAGCCTTTCATAAGCTATGTTTTTAAACCCAAACTCGTTTGAGCTTTTTTGTACCTCTTTGGCGTGTTTAATAGCATCAGAGAAGAAAAAATTCTCTTTGTTGCTTGCTTTTATTTGACCGTAAAGCTCCAGAGTTTCACCAACATTGTCTTGAAACTTCTCTATTGCGGCATTTTCTTTTTTCTTAAGTACACCGACCTTTTTACTCATGTTTTTACTAAGGATCATTATGATTGGCTGTATTATAAGTATAAGTAGACCCATTATAGGATCTATCATGATCATAACTGCACCTACAGCTAAAAGCATAAGCACAGATGAAACAAGTTTACTTGCTACATTCATTATAAAACTATCAAGAGTATTTACATCAGTTATAAGATTTGCCGTAATTGCACCGCTTCCAAGTGTTTCGTACTCATTCATTGATGATACTTTAAGGTGTCTAAGTAATCTCTCTCTAATTTTAAAAGTTACATATTTTGCTATTTTTGTAAAAATTTTAGTTATTAAAACTGTAAAAAGGTAGTATAAAAAACGTAAAAATATGACTGCTAAAGTAACTATGCCTATATACACAAAAGCATTTGCATCTGTAAAAAAGTGATCAATTACACTTACAAAATGTGCAGGTTTGTCTAAAAGCACTTCATCTACAAGAATAGGGAGCATAAGTGGTACGGGGACACTTATTAAAATAGCTAAAATAGTGGCAATCTGACCGTAAATTAGTGTTTTTTTGTCTTTTAAAATAAGCTTGGCAATAGATTTAAGAGTTATTGGAGAGTTTTGCATATATATTACTTAGAAAAAGAGTTGAAAATACTTTTTATATAGTTTATATTTTCTAAAAATATATCTACAAGTTCAGGATCAAAGTGTTTTCCGCTATTGTTTTTTATAGACTCTACAGCTTCTTCGAAACTCCAAGCTTTTTTATATGGACGATCAGATGTTAAATTATCAAATACATCAGCTAATGCAACTATACGACCCTCTATAGGTATGTGATGAGATTTGAGCCCTTTAGGATAACCGCTTCCGTCATACCTTTCATGATGCGTTAGAGCTATAATCGCGCCGTGAGATAAGAACTCATTAGTTGAATTTTTTAATATATCGTAACCTATTAATGTGTGTTTTTTCATAAGTTCAAATTCTTCGTCGGTCAGTTTTCTGGATGTTTGAAGTAAAATATCAGGAATTCCTACTTTACCAATATCATGTAAGGGTGCGGCATGATATATAATGTTTTGATGCCTTTTTGTAAGCCCGTACTTCTCTGCAATCAATCTGGAATACTGGGCTACTCTTGATACATGCATGCCAATGTTGTGATCTTTATATTCTGTTGTTTTTTCAAGTATTTCCAATATTTCGAACTCTTCTTCCTGCATATCTGAAGTGGCTTCTTCTATTTCGGTTTTTAGAAGTTTTGTTTTGTCGTTTAAAATAATGTCTTGTTGTCGTAATTTTAGTAGATTTTCTATTCTTAGTTTAAATTCTATATAGTTAAAAGGTTTTGATAAAAATTCATTTACCCCAATTTTCATAGCATCTTCATAGATCGTTTTTTTATCACTTTCTTCTTTAAGTAAAAGTATTGGAGTGCTTGGATGTTCTTTTCTAAATTCTTGCGCAACGTTCAAACCTTTAAAATATTTTAGTTGGTTTTTTACAATAAGCAAGTCAATAGGTTGCTGTATAACAAAAGTCATAGCTTGAAGAGAATCTTTAAAGGTACTTAGCGTTATGCCCATTTCAACACAGTATCTTTTGACTTTTAAAATAGTGTGTTCATCATCGTCAACGAGAATTATATTCATCCCTTTAAATGTCATGGACAAAACCTTCTTAAGCAAATAATTTTATCTATTTTATCAAATGATATATAATAAACAGAGTATTTTTTAGAAATTAGTTTAATAGATGCTCTAGCGAGTCTTTAATAGTTTTGTATTGAAACTCAAACCCTGCATCTATAAGTGCTTTAGGGTAAACCTCTTTTGAACCTGTCAATGCACTTGCACCATCCCCATACATTAGTTTTAAAGCAAATATGGGTATTGGTAAAAAAGTGGGGCGGTGAATAACACTGCCTAGTGTTTTTGTAAACTCATAGTTAGTGACTGGATTTGGGGATGTCGCATTAAAAACACCTGTTAGTTTATGCTCTATGATGAATGAATAAATATTTACCAAGTCATACACATCTATCCAGCTTGTCATCATTTTCCCATTGCCGATGATACCACCGACACCTAATTTAAAAGGTGTAAGCATCTGTTTTAATGCACCACCTCTGCTGCCAAGTATTACTCCAAAACGTATTATTGCTGTTGGCTTATTACATCTTATAGCTTCAGACTCCCACTCTTTTGTCAAAGAGCCTAAAAAATCATCTGCATATTCAGTATAGCTTTCATCATATTTTTCATTATCGGGATAAGCGCCGATTGCAGAAGCAGAGATAAAGTGTTTTACATCACTCTTATTTATTGCATTAACAAGTTTATTTGTAGTGTCTATACGGCTTAATATAAGAGTCTTTTTATAAGGTTCGCTCCAGCGTTTTATGATTGGTGCACCAGCGAGGTTAAAAACAACATCAACACCATCTAATTTTTTTAAAATATCATCTTCACTGTCTTTGCGATCTATTACAACATAGTCTGTAAATCTCTCAAGCAGATATGATCCGACAAATCCACTTGCTCCTGTTAGTGCTACTTTCATTTGACACCTCCGTAATTATTAGTATAATCTATTTAAATAAAGAGATATTTATAGTTTTTGATTAATATTGATAAAATATATAAAAGGTTTATAAGATGAGCAATATAAAACTAATAGGTTTGGGAGTATTTTTTTCTTTTTTAGTTGTACTTTTTGTAAAAAATTATGAAAGTGATACAAAAGAGATATCACTAAGGGAAGGTAGCGTGATTTTAGCATATGGAGACAGTTTAACAAACGGCTTTGGAGTAAGCAAGGAATTCTCTTATCCATCACAAATAGAGAAAAAAACAGGATTAAAAGTTATAAATGCAGGTGTAAATGGAGAGCCTTCAGGTAAGGGACTATTAAGACTTCCGCATCTTATAAAAGAACATAATCCTGATTTGGTAATACTTTGCCACGGTGCTAACGATATACTAAATAAATTATCAATAAAAGAGATGAAGGAAAACCTTTTGGCTATGGTAAGAGTTATAAAACAAAGCGGTGCGGAAGTTTTGTTAGTCGGTGTACCTGATTTTTCTTTATTTGATTTAGGTGTACACGATGTATATGAAGAAGTGGCAGAGGAGATGGATTTGTTGCTTGAAGATGAGGTGATAAGATATATAGAGTTACACAGAGAACTTAAAAGTGATTATGTACATCCTAATAAAGAAGGCTATGAGATGATGGCTGATAAATTTATAGAGGTTTTAAAGCTTAAAAAGTAGATAAACTTGCTAGATAATTATCTAGCAAGTCTTAAAATTGTTAACTGTTATATTTGTACGTATGCAGATGCTTTAGCTCCACATACAGGACAATTTTCAGGTGGAGTTCCAAGTTCGATATGACCACAGATTGGACACAGGTAGATATTTACTTCATCTAAATCTTTACCATCTTTAACAGCCTGTAGTGCTTTTGCATAAAGTTCTGCATGAACTTTTTCAGCTTCTAGAGCATATCCAAACATCTTTTTAGCTTTATGGTTTTCTTCCACAGCCTGATCATACATAGGTGGATACATATCTTCAAACTCATACGTTTCACCGCCGATAGCAGCTTCTAAATTCTCTAGAGTAGAACCAACTTTATCCATAGCTTTTAAGTGACCCTCTGCATGGATTCTTTCAGCTTCAGCTGTTGTACGAAAAAGTTTTGCAATGTTCGCAAATCCGTCTTTTTCAGCCTTTTTAGCAAAAGCGCTGTATTTTTGGTAAGCTTGACTCTCCCCTCCGAATGCAGCTTCTAAGTTTTCCTGAGTTGTTGACATAATTCATCCTTTTTTTGATAATTTAAAAATATTATAGGATAATATTATTAAATAAAAATTATTATCAATTTTTCAACACTTTGGAAGGTTTTCCAATATGGAAGCCTTGAACATAGTCGATCTCTATATCTTTTAAAAACTGTAGTACATCTTCGTTTTCTACAAACTCTGCGATAGTTTTTACATTAAGCTCTTTTGCTAAAGATATTATAGATTTAACAAAAGCTAAATCTTTTTTATCGTTATGAAGATTCACAATAAAGTCACCGTCGATTTTTATATAATCGATCGGGAATCTTTTTATATAGTGAAAGCTTGAGAAACCTGAACCAAAATCATCAATTGCGAAACTAAAGCCTTCAGCTTTTAAATTTTGAACAAATTTTTCAAGTAAAGAGAAGCTTTTAACCGTTTCCCTCTCTGTTATTTCAAATACGATTTGCTCACGGTTTATACCGTACTTTGTAGTAAGTAATACTATTTTATTTATAAACTCACCTATCATTAAAGCTTTTGGAGAGAGGTTAATGAACATTAGTCCTTTATAGTTTTCCTCTTTGATCTTTTTAAATGCAGCTTCTATAACCATATAGTCCATCTGGTGCACAATACCAAGAGACTCCGCTGTTTCGATAAATTTTCCGGCTGATATAATATCCCCGTCAAGCTCTATTCTCATAAGAAGTTCATTTATCTCTATTTTATCAGTAGAGGCGTTCATTATAGGTTGAAAGTGAGGGACTATTTTTTCATGTTTTATAGCATCTAAAACTATAATAGACTGGTCCTCCATCTTTTGGTGTATCTCTTCTATATCTGTTTCATTTGGATATCTAACAGAGTTTTTACCCTCGTACTTAGCTTTATACATCATAGAGTCGGCTATATCAAAAAGCTCTTTCTCATTTTGTGAGTGTTCAGGGTATTGGGCAATCCCTATAGATACTGTCATACTTGTGATCGTACCATCAGGTGCAGTAAGCTCAAATTTTTCAACATTTTCAAGTATTCTTTTTGCAACCGTATATGTTTCGTTTATAGTGCTCTCAGGAATTACAAGAGTAAATTCATCTCCACCGTATCTTGAAAGAATATCTTCTGGTCTTTTTGAATTTTCAAGTAAATTTGCAAAAGCTTTTAAGAATTCATCTCCAAAGCTATGACCGTATGTGTCATTTATTGGTTTAAAGTTATCACAATCAATTACGATTACACCAAATTCGTATTTGTGGCTATTGGCTCTTTTTACTTCATATTCAAGTAGATCTCTAAAAACTCTTTGTGAAAAAAGTCCAGTTAGAGGATCTCTTGTAGCATAAAACTCGAGGTTTTCGGTATATTTGTTTATAGCTTTTATTGAACCTACAAGATTAAGAAGAGTTGTTAAAATTGAATCGATCACTATAGAGTGAACCGAATCTTTTTCAAGTTTTGACTGTACGCCAAGCCCAACTATACCACCGATTTTTGGTGCGTCTAAAAGTATAGATTTTGCTTCATGCTCAATATCATCAATGGCCAATTTTGTTAAACATATATTCTCTTCGCTGAAATTATGGTTTATATTACATTCTGCATCTTCTAAATGGTGATGATCCAGTATCATTTTTTTAGCAACTTCGTTTAAATGTTCAAGTAGGTTCTCTTCAGGTTTCCCATACCAAAATATCTCTATCTCATAGTGCTCATTTTCAGTTTTAAAAATAGTTATTAAACAATAAACAGGAAGGACTATATTGATCTCATGTAAGAGATCTTTTATATACTCTTTCCAGTCTTTAATAATATCTGACGTAATGATCATCTTATCAAGCAGCTTAACTTCAAACTCTAAAATATCTTTATCTACGGCGATATCTTTTAGTTTTTGGCTTAGGGTATTTAACCCTTGTATTACTTTATCAAACTCTACATAAGTTTTCTTGTCTTTACACACCTCTATTTTTTTAAAGTCTTTTACACTGTTGATACTGTTAACTTTATCTTCAAACGAATTAAGAGATAGATTTATTTTATTAAGAAGGTTTTTGGCTAAAAAGTACACTATGACAATCATTAGAGGAAGAATGATCAAAGAGAATATAAAGTATTTATGTTTTGTATTTTCTATAATGTCTTTAAAGTTATACTCAACTCTAACTACACCTAATATATCTCCTTCTGTAACATTTACATGGCATTTTACACATTCGTTTTTGGCTATGATAGGCGTAATTATTTTAGTTGATTCATTTGTAGAACTTGATAGTTTTGTTTTTGTATCAAATACTTTTTGTACATCTTTTGTAATTTTGTTTTGTTCTATTTCTCCGAAAATTTTCTCAACTTTCTCCCCACGGAAAATCTCTACATCATAGTTTGAACCGTCAAATGAGCTTTTTGTTTCATCTAAAAATTTTTTTAAATCTTTTCGGCTCCAACCCTTTCTCATAACTTGATACATTGAATTAAATACTTGTTTAGATAAAGATTCAGATATCTTTTGATTCTCTTCAATAGTTAAGTTTGTATGTATGTAAGAAGAGAAGAAATAAAAGACTATAAATAAACTTATAGTTATGGCAGTTAGGGAGATTCTAAACGAGTTTTTTAATGAGTTAATTTTCATATTTAAGCTACCTATTAGATTTAATTATAAGATTTTATCATAGTTAGCTGTAATAGTGCTTTAAAGTGATATTATTTTTTATTATATGTAAAATGTGATAGAAATAGTACTTCAGCTAAGTGTATAAAAAAGGGGAAAAACTTAGCTGAAGTCAAAATAATTATTAAGATTATCTTGTCTCGCTTATGTAAAAAGGGGGAAACATAATTGAGATACTGTAATTGTACTAAATAAAGGTAAACAATTTCTTAAGAACTACTTAACATAAATAAATATCACAAAAATGTGATTACTTATTATACTCAGCTAACATTTCATCAAGTATAACAAATAATTTTTTAGAACTTTCTTCCATATCGGCAAAATATTTTACTATTTTTTTAGGATTGTCATATTTTAACACAGTACCATCTTGAATAAAATTACCTACGAGTTTTACATTATTGTGAACTTCACTATGAGGTATATCTAAAGCTTCAAATGACTTTAGATGACCAAATCTTTCTTTACCGTTACCTATGTACCATTTACCCATTCTACAGTTGTGATGATCTACAACAGTATATGATTTGTTTTGTTCAAGAGTAGCCGAATAAGCATTTGACTTAAATAGGATATGATCAACTTTTACAAGTGTTGTATAAAGTCTATTCTGTACTCCTAAAGCAACACCAGATGATTCTTGTGCAAACTTATTCATCTCTTCAAATGTGTTCTCAAAATTTCCTATAACTTCTGTTGTGTTGTTCGCTATATCTGATATATTGTCGGAATTTGACCTCATATCATTTGCTTCTTGCTGCAAGCTAGAGATGGTTATTTCTATCTCTGTAGTTGCTTTTTGTGTACGCTCAGCCAGTTTACGAACCTCATCGGCAACTACCGCAAATCCGCGACCGTGTTCACCTGCACGTGCCGCTTCAATAGCAGCATTAAGTGCAAGAAGATTTGTCTGATCGGCAATCTCTTTGATTAACCCAACTACTTCGGAGATCTCCTTACTTCTACCTTCTAGAGAGATAATAGCTTCGTGTGAAGAAGATATAAGCTCTACGAGATTATTTAATCTTTTAGTAATATCTATAACACTGCTTAAACTCTCTTTAGATTGTTTAGCTGTATTATCTGATAATGATACAATTTGTGTAGCTTCCTCTTCAGATTTTATAAGATCGTTTTGTATGGTACTAAGTCCATCACCTATACCACCGCCAAGGGAACTTAATTCAGCTGATAGTTCACCTTTTAGTTTTGTCTCATAACCTGCCGCAATAGAGTGTATAGCTCCGCTTAATTCTCTTGCAGTAACTTGAAATAGACCATGCAGACCTGATGTATAATTTTTTCTAAATGTTTTACCTACAGAGGCATTTTTAATTGTTGTTTGAGTGTCACGCATAAATGCTTCTAGTTGATCAAGTAAGTCGTTTATATCCCAAGCAAAGTGAGAAAGTTCCGAATCATCATCAGGTATATGTGTGATACGTCCTTCCAGTTTTCCCTGCGCTGCCTCT
The DNA here is from genome assembly GCF_041583195.1 of Sulfurimonas sp. NCBI lineage: Bacteria > Pseudomonadati > Campylobacterota > Epsilonproteobacteria > Campylobacterales > Sulfurimonadaceae > Sulfurimonas > Sulfurimonas sp. The sequence goes on along the minus strand of NZ_JBFHGL010000005.1, from coordinate 54,772 downwards.
TTTAATACGACTTTAGCATTTTGAAAAAGTTTTGAACTCTCATTAGTCTGTTTTGCTTGAGGTATAAAGACAGAGATAATAGCTATAACAATGCTCACTGAAGCCAGGATATAATCTACTTTTACAATTCCGTATATTCCTATAGCAATTAAAGCTATAAAAACAATAAGGAAGTTATTAGCCTTGAATTGAGATGATAAGTTCATCATAAGATACCCCTTTTTCATGTAATAGATCTTCTAGTATTTTTGTAGATGCCTCTACACCGCCTGTTTTTTCTGCTTCAACCATTTTTTCATAAAGCGGTTCTATGATCTTTATAGCTTCAGGATTTGGTTTTCTCCTAACTGAGTAATAACCTATGATATTACCTCTTTCATCTAAAGATGCGGTAACATTCGCATAAACCCAATAAGCATTTGAGTTTTTTGTTTTATTTATAACAAAAGCAAAAATTTCTTTTTTTTCTTTTACGTAATCCCAAAGAAGTTTGAAAACGGCTTTTGGCATTTTAGGATGTCTTACTATACTATGGGGCTTTCCAAGTAGTTCATCTTCCTTATACTCCGCCATATCCATAAAAATTTTATTTACATAAGTTATCTTACCTTTTGTATCTGTTTTAGATACGATAAAGTCTTGTTCTCTCATCTCCATAAGCATAAGACATCCTTTTTGTGATATTTGTTTATATGATTTTTATGTTGATAACAGATTATGTTAACATTATTTTTTTTATATTTTTATTAATACATTTACTTAGTTGCTAGGATATAATTTCACATGCAAATATTATTATCATTATTTTACTTTTTTTATTTTGCACTTATCGGTGTATATGTTATTTTCTTACCAAAAGTACTCAACTTAAGCGGTTATAGTGCTAGTGAGATCGGCATAATTTTCGCAGCAGCTCCACTTGTACGTTTTGTGGTGCCTTTTCTTTTTATAAAGGGTTTAAAACTTGATACCAGAAGTTTTAATATAGCTCTTATAATTTTACTTAGTTCAGCTACATCTTTTTATTTTTCACTAGAGAGTTTTTACAGACTTCTTTTCTCGAACATAGGTATCGGAATAGGGCTTAGTTTAGTATTGCCATATATTGAAGTTATATCATTAAACCATTTAGGCAAAGAGCGTTATGGAAAGATTAGGTTGTTCGGTTCTATCGGCTTTATACTAGTCGCACTTGTATTGGTGAAATTTTTATCGGTACCTTCAACTGCTTTAACATATCTTTTAGCACTAACATTTTTAACGGTTTTTAGCTCATTTATAATTGTAAGAGGGCAAAAAGACACACTTAACAGAACAAGCAAAGAAGACAATGATATAAATCTTTTAAAAGATTGGAGATTATGGCTGGGGCTTACTCTAATGCAGGTTGCTTTTGGTCCTTTTTACAACTTTTTTACTATTTATGAAACCGATGCGGGCATTAGTTTGGATATGACAATATACTTATGGAGCTTTGGTGTAATAGTTGAAGTATTTATGCTCTTTTATCAAGGGAGATTTTTACAAAAAAATCTTCTTTTAGTTTTACAGGTAACCACATTTGCTACGGCATTTAGATGGTTTTTAGTATTTTTATTTCCGCAAAACTTGTATATGCTTTTCTTCTCTCAGGCTCTGCACGCATTAAGCTTTGCACTGTTTCATTCGGCGGCTATTTCATATCTGTTCTCACTTTACAGACATAAATCTTTAGCTCAGCAGATGTTTTCGGGTATTACCTATGGACTTGGGGCTTTTGTTGGAGCATTATATAGTGGATATGTATATGAGTACTTTCCTGAATATCTGTTCTTAACTGCTGCTTTTTTAGCTTTTTTATCATTTGTTTTTTTAAGATTTTTTGAGCGTCAATCACTAAAATAGCTGAGTTTTTTTATAAAGATTATCTATATATAGAGATATATTGTAGTATATCTTTACCTTGTTTGAACCTGTTTTAAATACTAGTTGGCGGTATTTTAAATAGTTCCTCCAAACACGCTTGCTGGCTTCAGTTTTTCCGCGTTTGTTAAGTTCAAAACTAACGGCAGCATTTATAAAACCTCTTAAAAGATTTACTTCATTAGTAGGGTTCTTTCTATTGTCAAACCATAACTCTTCTAAGACTTCGTGGGCATCATAAAAACGACTTTCATCTAGTGCTTGTATAAAATCTTCTGCATGTTTATTCGTTATCATCAAATACCATCATATTTTTTCTCCAATAACCTCTTCCGCCTTTTAGAGAAATGCAGTGTTTGTTTGGAAATTTTTTTCTATATTCGTTTAGTCTATCAAATGTAGCCTTACCTGTATCGCAGTAAAAAACGAAAACACTACCGTCTGGATAGTTGCTAAGTTCATAAGGGTTATACACAACCGTATCCGCTTTTTCTATAGGCGATAAAATTGTATCTATAAGTACAACTTCAATACCCTCTTTTTCAAGCTTTTTTTTATTTTCTAAAAACTCTTTTTGTGTCCATTCATCAGGATAGCTCATAATAAGCCTTTTCTTTTATAATTACTTGGATAAAATTATACTATGTCTAAGAAAAATAAGAAAAATACAAAAATTAATCAGAAGATTAGAAGATACTTTGATGACGATCCGTTTGACGTAGGTGTTGAACGTGTAGAGAGTGAAACTCTTAGTGAGCTTTTTCACTATCTTGGTATATATGAAGTCGCACATTCAAAAGATATACTAGTAAAAACTGCGAGAATGGTATGGAGTGAAGCAGATAGTACGGTAAGAAAACTTATTTTAGATTTTTTTGTAAACAACGGAAAAATATACTTTAGCCAAAAACCTAAAGAACCAGATGAATCAACTCTTGATAAGATAGACGAACTTTTACAAGAATATACATTGACTAAAGAGGAAACAACTCAGATCTACGGTGAATTTGCTTCATTAAAAGCAAAAAAAATAACTCCTAATAAGATCTTCTCAAAACTTCAATACATACGTCATGAACAAAAGATGATGGAGATCCAAAAAGAGGTAGATGGCATATTTGATATTGATGACTCATTAGAGTTTAATGCAGATATTCATTATGTACTATTGGGACAGAGTTTTCATAAAATACATACTTTAAACACTAAAAAGTATGAATCATCACACTTGGCTGAAACGGACAAAGAGGAACTTATAAAAGAGATTGAGGGTGATAAGGAGTTTACAAAACAAAATTTTCAAGAGAAGATAAATGAGTTTATAAATTCTATCCCAAATCCACATTCTATTTTAAGTGAAAAAGATATTGTCGCATCTTTAAGATCTTCTCCTCCAAAGCCTCTGCACGAATATCCGCTTATAAAAGAGGAAATTATCAAAGATATATTGTCAAAACATCTGAGTCTTGTATCTTTGGATATTCACAATGAAGAGTTGATGCTTGAAGTAGAGGAGTATATAACACTTCCGTATTTAGAAGATAGATTCAAGTATAAACTAGACCTGCACATAGAGGTAGATCCTTTTTTACAGGCAGTATGGAGAGATGAAGAGATAGAATTTGATGAGGTCTTAACAGATTCTAAAGCCGAACATGAAAAACATTTTTTAGAGGAATTGGAATCGTTAATAGATGAGTGTAAAAAACTAGCCTCTACACTTAATTTAACAGATGAAGCTATGTACAAAAAGATATATGAACATCTTTTAGATATTTTACCGACCTCTTTAATTATCACGCCAAAAGTAGCAAGAAAAGTGAAAAAACGCTTTATTTACTCTATACAGGGTGAGATAATAAAGGCACAAAAACATGCACTTTTAGCTCAAACTATCAGGGATTTTAAAAACCTTTTTCCACTTGCTCGTGCAAACAAAAGAAAACTTACTCTTCATATAGGACCGACAAACAGCGGTAAGACATATGAAGCTATGGAAAAACTAAAAGCTGCAGATACCGGGTACTATCTTGCACCTCTTAGACTTTTAGCACTTGAAGGATATGAGGGTTTAAGAGATGACGGTATTGATGTCTCTTTAATAACAGGTGAAGAGCAGATCATAGATGAAGATGCTACACATATAAGCTCAACCATAGAGATGGTAAACTTTGAAGTGGATGTAGATGTATGTGTAATTGATGAAGTTCAGATGATAGGTGATCGTGATCGTGGATGGGCTTGGGCAAATGCCATCATTGGAGCACCGGCAAGCGAGATTATTATGACAGGTTCACCAAATGCAAAAGATGCAGTTATAGCCTTAGCAGAGTATTTGGGTGAAGAGCTTGAGATCATAGAGTTTGAACGTAAAAACCCTTTAAAACTTTTAGATACACCTACAGATATAAAAGATGTGCAAAAAGGCAGTGCGATCATAGCTTTTTCAAGAAAAGACGTACTCAGATTAAAACAAGACTTTTCAAAGTATTTTAATATAAGTGTAGTGTATGGAAACCTCTCGCCTGAAGTTAGACGTGAAGAAGCTAGAAAGTTTCGTGAAGGTGAGACTGAACTGCTGATAGCTACAGATGCGATTGCTATGGGTCTTAACCTTCCTATTAAGACACTTCTTTTTTCAAAAGCTATGAAGTTTGACGGTGTCAGAGACAGGGAGTTAACAGCGAGTGAAATTCATCAAATTTCAGGGCGTGCAGGAAGGTATGGTTTAAACGAAGAGGGGTATGTTGGTGCCTTATATAGTGATGTTTTAAGTATTATCCATAAAAACTTCTATAAAGAGGCACAAAAAATAGAGATACCTTTTAAGGTGATGGCAAATCTTGGTCATATACAGCTTGTATCGAACATACTTGAAGAGAACTCACTTTTTGAAGTCCTCAAGTTCTTTGTTAAAAATATGGAGTTTAGCGGTCCATTTAAAGCCTCAAACCTAGAAGATATGCTCGAAGCTTCTAAAATAACGGATGAGCATGATCTTGATATTGCTACAAAGTATCATCTTGCATGTGCTCCGCTTACACTTAAGTCTCCATATATCGTTTCGGTTTACGAGAGCTATATTAGAAAGATTGAACAAAAACGCTCAATCGATTATATACCTCCACAGCTTGTCGGAAACTATGCAAGAACTACTCAGGATCTACTGCTCGCAGAAGATATGGTTAAAGAGATCTCACTATACCTATGGTTATCTTACAGATTTGGGGATTATTTTTTAGATCAGGAAAAAGCTAGACGTTATCGTGCTACTTTAAATAAGTATATTGAAAATTCTCTTCATCAAAGCGGTTTTGTTCATTCATGTAAGATGTGTGGAGCTACTCTGCCACCAAACACTAAGTACAACATATGTAACTCATGTTATAAGAAAAATTTTGGGGTTAAAAACCGCAGACGTAACAGAAGGGCTTAAAACCCTCTGTTAACTTTTAAATTGGTTTAACATATCCTCAAGTTTTTTAGCAGTTCCAACTAAGCTTTTTAGCTGAGCTTCAATATCTTTCGTACTTGTATTATTTGAGCTTGAAAGTGCTTCTATTGAGTTGATATCTTCAATTATCTCATTAATATTGCCTGACATCTCTCTAGAGTTTTCGGCTGATTGAGTTGCTATGTTGTTTGAGTGTATAATAGCTTGTGCCGTGTGATCGATTTTTTCTTCAACTTCATGTGAAATATTAGATAAACTCTCTATATTAGATGCATTAGTCTGCATTTTATCACTTACATCGTTTATAGACTGAACGATTGTACTTACGTTCATATCTATCTCACTCAGACTTTTTGTAGTACGTTCAGCCAGTTTACGAACTTCATCAGCAACTACGGCAAAACCACGACCGTGTTCACCTGCACGAGCAGCTTCTATAGCTGCATTTAAAGCAAGTAAGTTTGTTTGCTCAGCTATATCTTTAATAACATTTAGAACATCTTTAACACTGTCTGCATCACTTTTTAGTCCTACAAGTTCATGAGAGAGTTCATTTTCTGATTCAACAAATATATCAACCTCGTTAGACAAAGACAGAAGAGATTCTTTTGCAGTATTGAGTTGTTTTTGAGTTTCTTCAACATTTTCCTGTGTCTCTTCAACTGCACTAATATTTTGAGATAAAAGATCTTCAATAGTTTTAGTTTTTAAGATGGCTTTATTTATTATCTCACCCTCTTTTTTTGTAGTAGCTTGAATAACATGACTTGATTGCTCAATTTTTAAAGATATGTCATAGTTTTGTTCACCTAAAGACTTTATATCTTGAATTGTTGATTGGATCATCTCTATAAAGTTATTTACCTCTTTGGCAGTTTCGGCAAACTCATCATCGTTATTATGAACAACCCTTTTAGTTAAATCTTTATCTCCGCTTACAAGGTCAGCTACCCTTTGAGTTAAACTTTGTAGTGGCCTGAAGATCTCTCTTGCAAAAAATATAAATGCAACGGCAATGAATAATATACTGGCAATAGCTAGTGTAACTATAAGTGTAGTGTTAGTGCTAGATATATTATTGTCGTTTTCATCAAGTGATATAATTAAATCAAGTGCACCAAGAACATAACCAGGAGTTACATTGTAGTGACACGATAGACATCTATCCTCTGCAACCATAGGTTTGATCATTCTAATCGTATGGTGATTATTTTCTGTTTTTTCTATAACTTTTACGGCTTTTTTCTCTAAAACTTCGCGTATAAGGGCATCGTTAGTATATTTTTCATCTGGTGCGTAAGTTTCTTGAACAGCCTTAGATTTATAGATACTTAAGTGTTCTATACCCTCAATATGCTGTGCATCTTTAAGTGTTTGTTGAACAATGTGAGGATCCCCCATCATCATACTTGTTGTCATTGTTTGAAAAATAGACTTGCTAAGCATATTTAGAGATTTTTTTGATGTGCTGTTTGAGATTTCTTGAAGAGTGTTTGATAGGTAAGTACTCATCCCTATAAGGCCTAGTACACTTACTAATAATAAAGAGATTACAACTTTAGACTTTATACTTTTAATCATACTTACTTTGCCCTTTTTGTAAATATTATGATAAATAAGCAACCATTATAAAGATAGTAGACTTTAAACTTTATTAAAATATTTTATAAATAAGTTCTTTCCGGCCTGACTAACTTTAAAGTTTGAAAATATAAGTATAAACTAAATATGATGTTTTTTTCTATTGTAAGTTATAACATGTTAAAATTAAAAAATAATATTAAATTGGGGAAACATGAGTACAAACAAGAAAGTATTAGTTGTAGTTGGGTTTTTATTAGTATTTTTATCACTTGCTACTATGGCAAACGTGGCATTTAACTTTATGAAGTTTGGTCAAAAGTCTGCAGATGAAAAAGCACACTCTATTGCTGAGTCTGTACGTGACAGTTTAACATCGCACATGGTTAACGGAACTATGGACAAACGTTTTATGTTTTTAGACAATATGATGCGTCATCAGGAAGTTGAAAATTTAAGAGTTTTGCGTTCTAAAAATGTTATTGAGCAGTTTGGAAAGGGGCATGTTGACGTATATCAGTATGACGACATTGAAAAGAAAGTTATAAAAAATGCACAGAGTATGACAAAGATATATGAGAGAAATGATGACATTTTTATGCGTGTTACCATACCTTATATAGCTACAAAATATTCTAATCCCAACTGTTTGCAGTGCCATACAAATGCAAAAGAGGGAGACGTACTTGGTGTAATAAGTATGGACTTAGACATTTCAGATGTAAAAGATGAAAGTATAGATGTTATCTTACGTATTATGCTTATAACTATTGTATTTTTACTCATTGCTATGCTTATAGGTAATCACTATATAAATCCGTATGTAAAACTTTTTGATGATTTGGAAGCTGGGATCTCTAAAGCATATAGAGGTGACTTTTCTCATCATGTTAAAACAAATCTTTCAAATGAAGCGGGAGAAGTAGCTGAGAGACTAAATGAACTCTCAGAGATTTTCAGATTTAAAAAGACAATAGAATTAGATCCTGATAAAGGCTCTATTTATCGCAGGTTGGCTCATGTATTAAAAACATCATTTGGTATAGAAAACTTTGTATTTATGGAGATAGATATAAAGAAAAAAGAGCGCAAAGTTATCTATGAGACACGTCATAATTGGTCTGATGGTGTTTATGGACTCTCATCTATGAACTGTAGAGCGTTCAGAACTAGTACAAATGTTTTCTCAAGCGACTTTGAAAATATATGTGATGTTTGTTGTGAAGGTGAATGTAACTTTATATGTCTGCCTTTTGATATAAATGATTCTTACGAGTTGGTAGTTCATATTCAAACATCTTCACTAAGAGAGTTACAGAGAGTTCAAGAGCATATTCCAATCATCAAGAACTACTTTGAACTTGCACGTCCTGTATTAGAGAGTAAGATGCTTATGCAGATCCTTACAAACTCTACACTGGTAGATCCTATGACAGAACTTTACAATAGACGCTTTTTAGATAACTTTATGGATGAAGATCTAAAAGACAGAGACAGACAGTTTGCGATTTTAATGATAGACGTGGACTTTTTCAAACAGGTAAATGATAACTTTGGTCACGATGTAGGAGACAGGGTTTTAAAAGTATTGGCAGAAGTCTTGAAGAAGGAGACTAAAGGTTCTGATATGGCTATACGCTATGGTGGTGAAGAGTTTATGGTACTGCTGTTTGATGTAAGTCAAGAAAATGCTCTAGCTATAGCGGATAAGATTAGAATCTCTTTTTCAAATAAACAGTTTAATGCTCAAGACAAAACTTTTTCAAAAACATTAAGTGTAGGTGTGTCTATGTACCCTGATCAGATCGATACACCTTGGCATGCCATAAAATATGCTGACGTTGCCCTTTATGAAGCTAAAAATACAGGAAGGAACAAAGTTATTCTTTTTGAAGATGGCATGTATAAAGAGGAAGAGTTTTAAAACTCAATTGTTTCACAAAAAGCATATTCCACTTTTTGTGAAAATGCTTTCTCTAAGCTAGTTTTATTTAGCAGAGAGAAAAACGTTTTTATAACACCGCTGTGTGTTATAACTAACACATTTTCATAGTTTGATGATGAGAGATAATCAAAAAAAAAGTTTTTTACTCTGGCTGAAAACTCTTCAACACTCTCACCTCCAAGAGCATCTATCCATTGCTCAAAACTCTCATAAGTTATATTTTTTTCTTGGCAGATCTGATCGTATTTTTTTCCCTCATCCACGCCCCAAGACTTTTCTCTAAGTTTATCGGTATAGAAAATGTTCTCTAGGTTTTGAAAGTATTTTATACTCTCTTTAGCGCGCAGAAGATCCGAACAAAATACTCCGTCATAATTTTCATTTTTAAGCTTTTTAGCCAGAACTTCAGCCTGTTCGTAGCCTTTTTTTGAGAGTCCTATATCTATGTGTCCGTTATAGCATCCGAGATATTTTTCATCTACCTCACAGTGGCGCAGAAGTGTTACTCTCATATAAGTCCAAATATTATGACATTTAAAAGTATAAGCTCACTTAGCTCTATTATAAAACCGTAAATATCGCCGCTTAGTCCGCCGTATCTTTTAACAAAAACTCTAGATATAATCAGTACAGTTAGAAGCGAAACTAAAAGTAGTAGCCAAGAGAAATAAAGCGATAACAATATAACAAAAACAGATCCCAAAATAAGATGCGTTTTACTAAATTCATCTTTTGCCAATTTTGCCATACCACCACCTACATAAGGGAAAAAATAGATCGCCAAAATTGCATTAAAACGTGATAGCATAAACACTAAAGGAAGCAGAAAAACAGATTCTAAGTGCATAAACGTTGAAGCTTTTAAGATTAAAAACGTGGCCGTTATTATCATACCCATTGCGCCGATATGAGGATCACTCATAACTTCCAATGCTTGCTCTTTTTTTACATAAAGCCCATCAACACTGTCTGCAAAACCATCAAGGTGAAGGGCACCGCTTAGTAGGATGCTTAGTGCAAATATGATTATGTTTAGATGCGTTTGTTCTATATACCCATCAAGAATATAGTAAACACAAATAAGTATAAAGCCTATAAGTAAACCAACGAAAGGAAAAAACATAACGGCATAACCGTTGATCCCTTTAAAAAAGTCATGCACTTTAAAAAATGGCAGAGTAGTTAACATTGAGATTGATAGTGCAAAACCTTTTAGTATATTTTTCATTTTATTTTTGTACTTATCCCTGCTATTGTATGGTAAACTTCATCACATTTTGAAGCTATTTTTTGAGCTATTATTCCGCTTAGATCTATAAACTCACGCGCAAGTTTGTTCTCTGGAATTATCCCACTTCCAACATCGTTTAGAACAAAGACTATTGAGTTTTCTAAACTTAGTATTTTGTCGATCTCGTAAAATATCTCTTCGTGGCTTTTTTCATGGTAAAGCATATTGTTGATCCACATACTTAGGCACTCTACTAAAACGATCTCGTTACATTCTTTGATTTTTTCAGATAGATTTAGAGCTTCTTCTATCGTTATAAAATTGTCTTCTCTTTGGAGTTTATGAAGCTCTATTTTTTTGGCGATCTCATCGTCAATAAACTCTGTAGTAGCTAGGTAGTATGGTTTTTTATTGGCGTGTTTTATAGTAAAATCTTCTGCATTTTTACTTTTACCGCTTTTTATTCCACCAATAAACAGAGCTTTCATTTTTACATCATCCCATACATCACAAGTTCAACTGCATCAACAACACTTTTATTCGCTTGCTTGTTTGCATTTGCATATGCTAGTGCCGCACCTGCTCCAACACCCTCTTTTGCTTCACCTTCATCATATTTTTTAAGTACAGGTATCTCAGCATCCGCAAAACTCATCTTAGTATATACGGCATGGGGAGTGTAGCTTAGATGTGAGAGAAGTTTTTTGATATCTGAGTTTTTATCGTCTGCAACCCAAGCAGTAGTAGCAAGTGTGAGATTTTTAGAATTAAGCTGCATCAAAACATCCTCGCGTACTTTATCGGCTATAAGAAGACAAGCCGCCATCTGTGTACCGCCTCCTAAAACTACGTGAAATCTTTTCGTAGCTTCAAGTAAAAAGCCAGCACAGAAGAGGAGCATATTGTCACTTACAATTCCAAGTTTTTCAAAGTTTGACATATCGTCGTTTATAAGTGATAGTGCTTCATCTATTGTTTTTTCTCTTATATCTTTAGGTACATCTTTGAAACTTGATGAAAAGCATCCTCTAGCATCATATCCAAGTGCAAGTATGGATGCAGCTGCTGTCGTAGTACCACTTGGCGTACTCTCACCTAGTATCAGATAATTTCCTTTTAGTTCATACTTTCTTCCAAATTCCATACCTTTTGCAAAGATCTCTTTAGCATCTATATTTGCACCTTCGTTTATAGCTTGAGATGGATGGATATTAAACTGATGAGTTACAGTGTTCTTCGGACTTGTAGTAAGTCCTAAATCTAAAATTTCAATAGATTCAAAAGGATCTAAATTGTGTACAGCTCTTGTCATCAGTGCAGGAGTAGGAACACCTGTTGGAGTCTCTGCAACTTCGTCTATAGAATATACTTTTTCATTTACTATAAACTCTGCATCTAGAGTTGGAGTAAGCGGAATTAGGCCCGGAATACCTGCTTGAGTAATACCTTTTATCTTACATGTATTTGTAACTGAAGCTGCCAGTAAAAAGTCTGCTTTTCCATCCGGCAGTGAATCTAATTCATTTGTAAAAATATTTTTTGTTGTCAAAAAGTCTCCTATAATTTTTTTAATATATATTCCATATCTATATGAGTATCAATATGTGAAGTAAAATCTTCAATTGTTTGTTTTTTGTACTTTTTGAAATTATATCCTTTATAGTTTGGATCTACTTGATTAAAAATTTTATATCTTATCTTGTCGTTATCAAATAGCCCGTGTATAAATGTACCGTAGTAGTTATTTTTTTGCATATGAAGATCTTTGCTAACTCCATTATGGATCTCATAGCCTTTAACTTTTGAACCAAAGATCTCATACTTGCCTTTTTTAACAATTTTCTCTTTTTTAAACTCAACTTTGCCTTTAAAAATTCCAAGAGCTTTTGTGCTTTTATTATCGGTTTCAATCGCTTCTGCGTCTATTATGTTCTCAAACATCATCTCATAACCACCACAGATACCGATAACTGTTTTGTTTGTGTTTGTAAGTTGTTTTGAAAAGCAGTTTGTGTTTAGCCACTCCAAATCATCTACAACACGTTTGCTCCCTGGTAAAACAACCACATCACATGATGATAACTCGCTAACATTTTGTATAAAACTAAGTTCTAACTCCTCATCTGCCACAAGTGGTTCGTAATCTGTAAAGTTTGATATATGAGGGAGTTTTACAACTCCGACTTTAATTTTGGCTTTTTTTGTATCTTGAACATAACCCATGATCGACTGAGAATCTTCAAAGCCAAGGTTGAAAGTTTTGTATGGAACTACTCCGAGCACCTTTATACCAAAGTCTTTTTCAATGATCTTTATCCCCTCATCAAAAAGCGATGAATCCCCACGAAATTTATTTACAATAACACCTATGACATTTTTACGAAGCTGTTTTGGCAAAAGTTTATACACACCGTATATAGATGCAAATACTCCACCGCGCTCGATGTCTGCAACCAGTATGATCTTGGTGTTAAACTTTTTGGCTATGTATATATTTGAGAGATCTTTCTCCATCAGGTTTAACTCAACCGGACTTCCAGCACCCTCGGCAACTATACACTCATACTTTTTACTTAATGTTTTAAAAGCTTTTTTTGCAACAGGTTTTAAAGTGCCGATATCTCGGTAGTAAGAAAGTACGTCTTTGTCTCCGACACTTTTACCGTTAATGATCAGGTGTGTAGAGTTTTTTGAACCTGACTTTAAAAGGATAGGATTAATATCTGGAGTAGTTTTCATACCAATAGCCTCTGCGGCAAAATACTGAGGGATCGCAACTTCACCGCCTGCATCTGTAACTTGTGAGTTGTTTGAGACATTTTGAGCTTTAAACGGTGCTACTTTAATACCGCGTTTATGAAGCAGATAAGTGATCGCAAAACTTAGAGTTGACTTTCCTGCGTCTGAGCTTGTTCCGAAAATGCTTAGGTTATTCATCTAAATCACACTCTTTCATAATTTTCTTCCAATCTATATCAAACTTATCTTCTACATACTTTTTAACATGTGGTACGTCACAACCTGAACAGTTTTGGTGGATTGCATCTCCGTAAGTGCCAAGTTCACCTTTTTTAGAATTAATTGAGCAGTAGCTATATTTTGTTTTATCATCTATTTTCTCAATTCCATTGTCGTTAAAACGAAAATTCGGACATGCACAAAGGTAGCAGTTTAATTTTTTCATATCGTGGCATTTTTTATTTTTCTCATAAAGTGGACAAAAATCTTTCTCCATCTCTACCATGTTCTCAAAGTCAAAATATTCAATTATTTCTTCAGTAGTGAAGTTTTTTTGAAGCAGTTTATCTACTATCTTTTTATGCTTACTTGTATGTTCATCAAACCAAGATTTGTAAGGCATTTTGCACATCCTCTTTTGTTATGTTTTCACGTCCCTCGCCGAAGTAGGGTTTATGTTTTAGTTTACCAAAGTAGTAAGTATCACCGCCTAGTTTCACTTCGAGTACCAAAGCCATAGCAGTGATCGGATGTCCTGCGTTTGGGCTTTCGTGTTTTTCTCCATCTTTGTAAAAACCTAATGTTCCGTATTTTTCCCTTGCATCGTAAGAGCTAAGCATGATTAAAACTGCGGTTATACGAGCAGGTATGTAGTTTACAAGATCGTCCAAGCGCGCTGCAACTTTTCCAAAGTTTATATATATCTCATTTTTGTATCCGACCATAGAATCCATAGTGTTTATAACCTTGTAAATAACGATCCCGAATAATCCGAAAAACAGAAGATAAAACAAAGGAGCTATAACACCATCGCTGAGATTTTCTGCATAGGTCTCGATCGAAGCTTTGTAGATATCACTCTCGCTCATATGCTCAGTATCGCGCGAAACTAGCATAGATATGGCTTGCTTTTTATCTTCTGCACTTAGCACATTTTTTACGCTTTCTATAAGCATATTGTGAGCTACAAATATAGAAGCTAAAACTGATGTTATAAGTATGTTCAAAAACCATCCCAAAGACTCAATGTATAGCTGGATTAAAATTGCGATCGTTCCAACTACGCAAAGCATAAAAATAACAAGTAGCGCACCTCTGCTTACACTGTCTTTGTAAAAATGTTTTTCAAAAAACTCTATCATCTCTCCAAATATAATAACAGGGTGTTTTATAGATCTGAACTCGCCGAATTTTCTATCGATCAAATACGCAAAGATAGCAATTGTTATATTAATCATGAAACTCTCTCAACGCCTCTTTTAGTTTTTTATGCGATACTTTATCTTTAACCGCAAAGCGCAGATAATTATCACTCAAATTATCAAAACTGCCGCAGGTACGAACTAAAATTTTGTGTTTTAAAAGATATTTGAAAAGAGTTTTTTTGGTGTTTTTTACAAGAAAAAAGTTTGAATCGCTCTCGTATACTTTAGAAAACAGCTTGGAGTTTTTAAGTGTCTTTTTTAGCTCTTTTTTCTGCTTTTTGTGAAGCTCTCTTGTTTTTTTTACAAACTTTTTGTCATTAAGCCTTTGTGTTAAAAACTCTGCATCAAACGATGACAGATTCCAGATCGGCTGTTTTAGTTTTTTTATATTTGCCTTGTCTGAAAATACGGCTCCGATCCTAACTCCAGCACAAGAGAAAAACTTTGAAAAAGACTGGATAATGTAGAGCTTTTTATAGTTGTTAATCTCTTGACGAAGTGATGGCAGATTTTCAAACTCTAAAAAAGACTCGTCTAAAATTACGGTGCAGTTTTGTTCTTGCCAGATCTTAAAGAGTTTTTTTAAGTCATAATATTTTCCATCGGGAGTAGAGGGGTTTACAAATATGACGGTTGAGTTTTTTTCTGGCGTTTTATAAATATTTTTAAAACGATCTATCTTCTTGATCTTAGCAGTTTTAGGGATCGCTTTTTCATACTCTCCATAAAGCGGGACATATAGATAAACCTTGTTTAGTTTTAAAGAGTTCAGCAGGGCAAAGATCGCAGATGTAGCACCGTTGAAAAGTGAGATCTGAGTTTTTTTCACGCCGTAGTTTTTAGAGATGATTTTTTTGAGATCTTTATAAGAAGTATCCCCGTATTTCACAATCAGATCATTTGTCGTTTTTACCTTACATTTTGGCTGGTAAAGATTTATGTTTGATGAGAAGTCTATAATCTCATCTACTTTACAGTTAGCTACTTTAGCGTATTTATATATATTTGCGCCGTGCTTCATAACAACTCTTTTGCATTGTTTATATTTTGATTTCTATAGATTCTAAGCAGGGTGTAAAATTTAGAAGCCAGTTCCATCTCGTTTATAAGCTCAGACTTTTTCAGTTTTTTAGGGGCTTTTTGGTTGTAAGTATTTAAAAAGAGGTTTATATAATAGTTGTTTGTGCTTTTTACCCCAAAACCAGTAAGTGCCACACCGCAGTCAAATAAAAAACTTCCATAACCAGAATCTATAAAATCAAAAATACCGATTTTATTTTCATCAAAAACGGTGTTGTCTTTAAAAATATCACCGTGGATCAGCCCGTCATTTGGCATATCAAAATCATATAGATGTTGAAACTTTTTGAAGTAGTGGTAATAATTTGATTTTATGTATTTTAAACTTTGTTTTACTTCACAGCTTTCTAAAAATGGATTTGGAAAACTTCTTTTATGTGTAGCTCTATGCAGATCGCTTAAAAGTCTTGCAAGAGCTTGTATATGAGCAGTAGTCGTACCCTTTGGAACATCGCCTGAGAGCTTTTCATATATATACCAGCCGTTTTTTTCCTCTAAAAAAGCAGGTACATTTAAACCGGACAGCTTTAAATGCTCTAAGAGTTTTTTATCTGTCTCAATTCTGTCTTTTATATCTCTCTCATACTTTTTTATGATGTAATCATCTGTTTGTGTACTGGCAATATAGGTAGTATCGATAACACCGTATAGAGTAGCCTCTATAGAGATAAAGTTATAACCTTCAAAGATATCATTTAACTCTTTTAGAGTTAGTTTTGTTTTTATGCCCACGTTTACACTTCTCCAAAATTAGATCTTAACATATATACTCAACACACTCATTAAGTTTTTTCTCTTCTTTCCATCTGAGAGTTTTTAGTTCAGGTTCATCTTTAAAGCCATCCACATATCCAAGGCAAAGATATGCGATCAGTTTATGGTTCTTTGGAGCTTTTATACTTTTTAGTATTTTTTGCTCATCCAAGATGCTAACCCATCCAAGACCGATATTTAAACTTCTTGCCATCAGCCACATATTCTCAACTGCACAAACTACGCTGTACTCACCCATACTTGACATACTAGTCATCCCCAAAATATCTTCATTGCTATCTTCGTAAAGCACGGCTATGTTTAGAGGGGCTTCTTTTATCCCTTCTAGTTTCAGGTTTTTATATAATTCACTTTTTTCAAAAATCTGCTTTGCCTTTTCATTCTCGATGGCAAAGTTTTCATGTATCTCGTTTTTTACCCGCTCATTATCTATAACTATAAATTTCCAAGGCTGAGAGTAGCCCACAGACGGAGCTGAGATACCGGCTTTGAGTATCATCTCCAGTTTCTCTTTTTCAATTCTTTTGTCTAAAAAACTGTTCCCTCTTACATCGCGTCTGCTTTGCATGAGTTTTAGTAGTAGATCAGCTTCTAACATAAAAACTTCTTCTTTATCAGTTCAGTGTTACATCTAAGCATCGTATGCAGGTAAGTTCCAAATACTTTATCTTTTTCCCAACTCCCTACTGTACCTTCACCGTTTTTCTCTTTTGAGATTATGTCTGTACCGTTTTTTGGATCTACTACATTTGTATAGTGAAAAGAATGTCCCTTTGCATCAAGCTCTTTTGAGTAGTAGTAACCCATTCTTTGAAACCTACCATGAAGTGTAAAGTCCAGATCTAAAATACCGCTCATCTCTTTGTTATCAACTCTGTTTGAGAGATAAAGCAGACCTGCACATTCGGCATATATGGTTTTAGTTTTTGAGTGTTTTATAAGTGAGTCTCTAAAGCGTTTTGAGTCTTTAACTTTGTCGTAGTTTTTCTCATCTTCTACATAACCCCCGACAATATAGACTATGTCAGTATCACTTGGGATCTCTTCATCTTTGGTAGAGTCTATAATTAACACATCTTCAAAGCTTTCTTTTAAAAACTCTTTGTTGTCATGGTACAAAAATGAGAAGTTTTCATCATTAACTATGGCTATCTTTTTATTCTGCTTCTCTAATTTTTCAAAAGGGTAATCTTGTGCTTTTGGCATAGAAAATTCAGACGCAATCTCTAACACTTTTGCAGTATCTATATGTTTTAAGACCTCTTTTGAGATCTCATCTATTTTTTCCATATCTTTTAGATCAAGTCCTAGGTGAGTATCACTCAAAGACGGGATGTTTTTCTCAATCCAGCCAAGAACAACGATGTTATCATGATCTTTTTCTATTTGGTTTTTGATTAGCTCAAAATGACCATGTGATGAGATCTTGTTTAGAACTACGGCTTTTATTGTATTGTCCTCTTTGTAGCTAACTAGACCTTTTAAAACGGCACTGATAGTAATGTAGCTAGAACTTCCATCCAAAATAAGAATAGTCGGGATATTTAAAAGCTTACTCAAATCATATGCACTGCTTCCTTTGTCCATTCCATCATAAAAACCCATAACACCTTCGCAAATAGATATATCTTTGTCTGAGTAATGCTCAAACATCCACTTTAGCTGTTCATCATCCATCATAAATCTGTCCAGATTCACAGATGGCGTATTTGAGATCTTTTTATGAAATAGCGGATCTATAAAATCCGGTCCTATTTTAAAAGGTCTTACCGAGTTTTTAAAATGATTCAGCAGTGCCATTGTTAAAACGGTTTTTCCTTGGTTTGAAGCTACGGCAGATACGCAGAGTGCTCTCATGCTCTTCTCCTTCTGATCAGTAAGTAGATAAAAAACGGTCCACCTAAAAATGCAGTTATGACACCTATTGGGATGTCTGAGCTAGTGCCTAAGTTTCTTGAGATTAGATCACAAAATACCAAAAATATTCCGCTGTAAAAAAAGGTAATAAAGAGCAGTTTGTCTGCGCTTTGTTTGTAGATAGTCTTTAGTATATGCGGAACTATAAGCCCGACAAAACCGATAGGTCCCGTTATGCTTACGGCTACGCCTATACCGATAGAGACTGAGATAAGTAAGATTGTATTGATCTTTTTAACCTCGATCCCTTTTAAAAATGCATTGTCATAAGATGTAAGCAGAAGCTTTATCTCACGCTTGTATTTTAGTGACAGGGCTAAAAGCAGGGCAGATGCTATAACTACAGGCATAGTATGATCTAGTCCTACAATATCCAAGCTTCCCATAGTAAAGCGAACTATCTCATAGCTTTGAGTTTCATCACTGATGTAAAAGAGTATCATTAAAGCTGCAGAGTAAAAGAATGAAAGCGCAATTCCCACTAAAAGAAGTGATGAGGTTTCATAGGCTTTAAGTCTTGAAGTGATCGTAAATAGAATCACTATAGTCAGTATTGCCCCGAAAAATCCAAACATAGCTACTAGTGAGATATACCCAAAAACTATGGCAAAGGCAGTTCCAAGAGTAGCTCCGCTTGCAACACCGAGCGTAAAAGGTGTACTCATAGGGTTTCTAAATAGTGATTGAAATAAAAGACCGCTAAGACCTAAAAGTGCACCCGTAAAAAAAGCTACAACTACGCGCGGAAGTCTTAGATCCCAAAAGAGTTTATAATCCATCGAGGCAATGTCGTTTATATTTGAGAGGCTTATCTCAATTTGACCAAAAAAGGGAGCAACGGCTACAATAAAAAGTGATAAAAGTATAAACAGATATCTCATAGGTCCACCATAAAAAAATCATCTACATGTATGATGCTTGAGCCAAAAAACTTGTAAAGATTTTTTTCTTCAAAAAATTTCTCGTTCGTATCAAAAAACTCTATTTTTCCATTTTGAATATAAAGAATTTTATAACCGAGTTTATGTGCAAGGTTTAGATCATGTGTGATTATGATCCTGTTTTGCAGTTTGTTGCTTTTTAAGATCTCATATACTCTGCGTGTTTTTTGCGGATCAAGGTTTGATGTCGGTTCATCAAAAATAGTCAGTTTTGCATTATGAAGTAGTGATGATGCAAGCATAGTGAGCTGTTGTTCACCACTGCTTAGTTTTATGCATTGTTTCTCTTTTAATTCATCCAGACCAAGCAAAGATACCACATCGTCTATGCTGAACTCTGAATATAGTTTGCTAAGCTCCAGATATTCATAAAGCGAGATATACTCATCAAATATCTCTAACTTAGGAGGTATGTAGTTTATAAACTCTGCTCTTTGTTTGGCATTTAAGCTCTCTAACGCATGTGAAAATATTTCTACACTCTCTGAGTGAGTAATTCCACACAATACTTTAGCCAATGTTGATTTTCCGGCACCGTTTGAGCCCAGAATTATCAGGTTTTCATCCTCTTTTATATGAAAATCAATGTTAGCTAATATAGAGTTGCTAAAGTCAGATATTTTTAACATCTTAGTACTCGTTCTCTTTTGATTTTAGCTCTTTAAGCCCATCTAAAAGCGTTGGAGCAGGGTGTAAGAACTTATCACCGTTTAGGTATATGATCGGAAGCTTTTTGTTTGTCTCAAGTACTGAACAAACATTTGCTTGAGTATATGGTACAAATCCAAATATAAAATCAGGTTTGAACTCTTTTATAAACTCATCGAGCTCGTTTTTATCTTTTGAAATGTGAAATATTTTTACCTTATTGCTTTTATCAACCACGTCAAACCCAGCCTCTGAAAACATATCTCCAAGGTATGTATTTGTACCGTATGAATAAGGATCGTGTGAACAAGCCGACATAAGAAGCACTTTTTTGTTTTTATGCTTAATACTGCGTGCTAAATCTCTCCACTCTTTTGAGAAGTTTTTAACTTTGTTTTGAAACTCTTTGATCTTTAAAACATTGCCAATTACATATAGATTGTTCTCAACCTGCTCCATAGATTGAAATCCGTGAAGCATAAATGTTTTTGCACCTTTTGACGTAATGTCTGCCATTACGCTTTTTTTAGTCCAGTCAGATGTGAATATAAAATCAGGTTTTAGTTTTGCTATAGCATCTTTGTCAGGTACAAACACTTTGCCGGTTCTTGGCAGATAGGGATCTACCTGCTCATCATATATACTTGCACCCACTATACACTCTTTCATACCGAAAAAATCAAGTGCGTGAGTGATATAAGGGCTTTGGGAGATTATTCTTTTGTTTTTGCACTTATCTAGTGAGTTGGCACTAAGAATAACAAAAGAGATAGTTAGTAATAACGTTAGTTTAGTTATTGTTTTTATAATCATTAAGTATCTCCCTAAAGTCTTTTAAAAACAACACAAGTCTGTCACTTGGAATTCCCGCGTAAAGTTTGTCTACAATATACACGGACTTGGTTTTTGCAGCACTTATCGGCAACTCCAGCCAAGGATCTATTAGCTCATCTCTTGTAAGATTTTTTTCATGCATAGAGTGAGCAAGAAGTATAACAATATCAGGGTTAGTAGCAATAAGGTTTTCCATATTCAGCATCGGCTGACCTTTTCTTTTGCTCTGAAGTGCGTTTGTGTTTTCGCTTTCGTTTATGATGTCGTCAAAGTAAAGGTTTTGTCCAGCTACAAATATTCTAGAAGCTAAGGATGTATTGTGTCCCATAACGATTAAAATTCTTTTGTCTTTTGTTATATTTTTCAGATTTTTTAGCTCAGTATCTATGTTTTTTACAATATCTTTTGCTTTTTTTGATTCACCTAGAAGCTCACCGATCTCTAGTATAGTTTTTCTAATACTTTTTAGCTTGTCTATTTTTACGATCTTTGTCTTAATGCCGAGTTGTTTTAGCTTTTGGTTTAGCTTGAAATTGTTTTGCTGCATCAGCACCAAAGTGGGATTTAGTGCCATAATTTTCTCAAGCGAGGGGTTGAAGTAACCTCCAACTTTAGCAACTTTTAAAGACTCTTTTGGGTACTTGCAGTACTCTGTATTTCCTACAACGCTATCACCCTTGCCAAGAGCAAAGACGATCTCGTTTAAAGAGGGTGACAAGGTCACGACTCTCTCTATTGCAAAGAGATTTACGACACTAAAAAGAAGCAGTAAAAGTTTAAACATTAATATTTAACCTTGAGTCCAATATAGCCACTACGCTCAGCCGTAGCGTATCCGTCTACGACTTGGTAGTACTTGTCAAACAGATTATCAATTTTAGCATATATAAGAAGATTTTTATTGATGTCGTAGTTTGCTACCATATTTACAAGCGTGTATCTTCCTGTTTGTGCGTCTATTTCATAGCCTCCATAAGCATACTCAACTCTTTTACCTACATACTCGCCGTTTATACCAAGGTGAAGATCTTCTACACCGTAATAATCTACAGATGCTTTTACGCTATTTTGAGGGCGTCTATAAAGTAGTTTTTCATTTTTGTCTCTAGCATCTAAATATGTGTAGTTTGCATTAACAAACAGGTTTTCAAAAACTTCATCTTGATACTCTACTTCACAACCTTTAATGATAGATTTTCCTGCTATATTCGCATATGTAAACGTTCCTGTATCAAAATCTATCATATCTTCAATGGTACTATGAAAATAAGTGATTTTTATAGATTTGTATTCAATGGAAATATCGTATGATTTTGTATTCTCAGGGGTAATGTTTTCATTACCGTAAGGTGAATATAGATTATACAAAGTCGGCACATTGTAAGATGTACCATAGTTTGCACTTAGAGATAGATCATCAATAAAACTATGTTTAACTCCAAGTTTACCTGTTGTTTTACTTTTGAACTTGTCATATTTATCGTATCTTACAGATTCAGTAATAATCGTCTTGTCAAAATGGTTGCTGTTTGTAATAAAGACAGCCTTATTGTTGTACTTTTTATCGAAATTGTTCTTATGCTCGTAAGATTTATAATCTCCTCCAACTACTAGAAAGTCTTTTTCTCTGTAGCCAATATTTGATTTTAAACCGTACTCATACACATCACCGTCATACTCTGTACCTGAATACTCTCTGTCAAAAACTGATCTTTTTGCATAGATGTCAAGTTCATTAAAACTGTCTATATGATTAAAGTTGATTTTTGAAAATGTATCATCCGTCGTAGAAGTATTTTCTGCAAACGGATCGTTGTATCCGTCGTACTCGTTCTCTGCATTTATATCTGTATGTGAAATATCTATTTTGTTTGTTTCATTTATATTAAACCCAAGTTTGATATTTGACGTTATGTTTTTGTATCCGTCTCTTTCGTAATTGTCCAGATCTTCACCGTATGGAGCTTGAGCGGAGAACCCGTTGGTTTTAACTTTTTGAACACTTGCTTTTACGTAGTAGTTGTCATCTTTGAATGATGCGTTCATACCATATTTTCTTGTATCAAAACTTCCGTACTCTGCATTAGCTGAAGCTTGAAGTCCTTGTTTTGCACTTTTTGTGATTATGTTTATAACACCTGCACTTGCATCAGCACCCCATATACCAGACTGTGCACCTTTTACAACCTCTATGCGTTCAATATCGCTGATCATCAGATGCTCAAACGGCGCACCGCTTAAACCTGTAAGATCGTTGTATCTGATCCCATCAATCAGAACAAGAACCCTTTTTGAGTCAAACCCACGTAACATTACCGAAGTAGATTTTCCAAATCCGCCGTTTTGTGTAAAGCTCATTCCTGACAGTGAGTTTAGAGCTTCAGATACTGTTGTGTAGTGTCTCTCCTCGATCTCTTCTGAAGTGATCACTTCCATGTTTGAAGTTACGTCTTTGATCGATTGTTTAGATTTTGTAGCACTCGTTACTGTGATATCTCCAAGATCAACTGCCTCGGCAAAGATAGAAGTTGAAAGTGCAGCACACGCCATTGATAGTTTTATTGTTTTATTCATAATTTAATCCTGTAAATATTTTTGTTTTGTGTTGGAAAAAATTATTTTGAAGGTGGTGAAGCTATCTTTATAGTAAGTGGTTTTCCACTAAGAGTAGATACGGAAGTGCTTAGTGCTGCAACTTTTTGCAAAGACACATAGGCTTGAATAGCGATAAGTGAAAAGTAATTACGACCAAAGCCTCTTACATGCACAAGCAGTTCCTTTTAAAAATATTTTGAAATTATAACAAAAAAGTTCGAATCATATTAACTGTGCAAATCTTTTAATTGATCTTCTCAGGTTTTGTTATGAAATTAATTTGCATGAGCCAATACAATAGAAACATTATCACTTTCGTAGTCCTCAAAATTTACTAACCATACTGTTTTAGGATTTGCATTTTCTAAAGCTTCAAGACTTTCTGGTGAGCCACTATATTCCAAGCTGACAGCGGCATGACACCAAAGTAAATCTTTAAAATAATTGCTATAATCATGAATTGTTTCAGTCGCTTGCTTATAACGATTCCTTTGTTTATTGATATACGTTTCATAGTCTTCACCAAAAGGTTTTGGAATATGAAGAAACGAACCACATTTTTTGTAAATATTTATTAGTTTTGTATGTGTAGTGTTAACATCAGCTTTTTTAAAATGATTCACATTATTAGATCTTGTATTTTCACCTAATGGAATTGGCATGAAATGTGGTGTAATATTCTTTAACTTAGTTAATATGACTCTTGAATTCCAATCTTTTTCATAGTCACCTACATCATCGTTACTTGTCATACCTTCTGCTAGACGAAAATCCTTATAACGATGTTGATCACACAATATCGATGAAAAACAAATCTGTTCAACGATCTTTCTAGCCTGTAAGAAACAGAACTCCACATCTAGTGCTGAAAGAGAATTACCAGCATTTTCAAGCTTGCTGTCGATCTCTCGAATTCTGATTTTAATTTCAAGCATCATAGATTGATATATTATATGTGGTTTGGCTGCCATTTGATGCTTCCTTTTAGTAGTAACTATTTATTTAACAAACATTATATATAACTCAGCCAATATATTCAAATAAAAGAACATCTAATATATTAATTTAAATTATTTTGCTTAAACCCATTGCGTAATTAAAAGTCATAGTTAGATATAATCCATTTATGAAACTATCACATCTTAAACAAATAAAAGACTATCTTAAAAATTTTAAAAAAATATCGGCCATATACAGAGTAAGCGACACTATAGTCAAAGTTGCATTTGATAAAAACGAAGAGATCTACTTTAATATGCAACGCTCAAACTCATCGATCTTCAGATGTGAGACTTACGCAAGAAGCAAGGTTTACAACGCACCATTTGATGTAGTTTTGGCAAAAAGATTTATACGTGCAAACATACAAGGTGTAGAGCTTGTAAACAACGATAAGATCATCCGTTTTAAAACAACCATAGCTTCGGCATATAAAGAGGAGATCGCTTACTTACAGTTTGAATTTACGGGAAAATATACAAACGTGATCATATTAGATGAAGATATGATAGTGATCGAAGCTCTGCGCCATATAGATCTTTACAGCTCTTTTCGTGAGGTAAGAGTGGGGCAAAAACTTTTAGACGTACCTCAGGCTCCATTTGAGGCAAAAGAGTATCCTCTAGAAGATGTGGAGAAGTTTTTATATGATGTTTATGAAAAAGAGCAGTCTCAAAAGTTATCTAGCCTTAAAAAACAAAAGGTCTCGCTTTTAGAAAAAAAGCTAAAAAAACTAAACAAGTTGTATAAAAACCTTGAGGATGAAAATGCTTTAAAAGATGAGGTAGAGCAGTTTAATCATTACGGAAATTTAGTGCTATCAAATTTACATAATATAAAGCCCTACAGTACTTCTGTAGAACTTCTTGATTATGACGGTTCTACTGTAAAAGTGGATTTAGATAAAAGTTTTTCATCTCCGTCTATGATAAGTAATTATTTTTTTACAAAAAGTAAAAAGGCAAAACAAAAAGCATCTAACCTGCATATACAAAAAGCTTCACTAGAGTCAAAGATCAAACATACCGAGCTTTTTATAAATACGGTTCAAGATGCAAAAGAGAGTTCAAAAATAGAGCTTTTGTTTCCTAAACAGTTAAAAAGTAAAAAAGTAAAAGTTGATGATAGTGTTGAAACTTTCTATGTAGAGGGCTACAAGATCCAGCTAGGAAAGAACGAAAGAGGAAATATAACACTTTTAGGAAATGCCAGAGCTAGGGATATTTGGCTACATTTAAAAGATGCCCCATCAACTCACGTGATCATTACAACAGACAAACAAAACGTACCTATGAATATTATTGAGAGTGCTGCAAGATTATGCGTTGATTTTACGACAACTTCAAAAGATCGCTATTTAGTCGATTATACTCCAAGACGTGAAGTAACTATACAAAACGGAGCAAATGTTTTGTATAACAAATATAAGACCATAGAGGTCGATACAAGATAGAAAGGAGTTTATTATGGCTATTGGACCAATAGGAAATGCAATCTATGTTAACCAGCAGACTGCAGCGGCTTCCAATGTTCAAAATGCACATAATAATCGTGTAGACTTTCAAAATATGGTGGCTCAGACTCTTGCAAACGAGAAAGAAAAAGAGGTTATGGAGGTTCGCCCTACCGAAGAGAACCAACAAGTAGACCCTGATCGTGAACATCAACGTCAAGAAGCTGACGAAGAAACAAAAAGAGAAGAGTCAAAAAATAAAGAAGAGGAAAAAGAGGAAACTCAAGAAGAATACCCTATACATAAACTAGATATTAAAGTGTAATTTGCTATACTGTCAAGAACAAATTTGAGGATTTTTGATGAGTGTTTTTAGCGATAGAGAAAGAGTAATAACAGGTTTAGCACTTTTAGCAGCTGTAATAATCATAGGCTTAATCGATAGTTTTTTTGTTATGTGGTTGGTTTTTGGTGGTATTTACTTACTTGCATTTAAAGAGGCTCAAAAACTTTATGGCGTAGAAAGCGATAATGAGTTTAAGTTTGCAGTAGGTTTATGGCTTTTAACTCTAATCTATCCTTACGGTGATGATCTGTTTGTACTGGCAGGTATATTTTATGCAGCTGCAGTTGCTTATAACCCAAAACTAGAATGGAAAAATTTCCTCCCTTTTATCTATCCTACAGCAGGGATGCTTTTTATCTTTACAATGTATCAAGAATATGGTGTAGCGAGTCTTGCATGGCTTCTAATAGTTGTAGCTATGACTGATATAGGTGCATACGGTGTTGGTAAAAGTATAGGTAAAACAAAGTTTTCAGAGACTAGCCCAAATAAGACTTTAGAAGGGGTTGCAGGTGGTATAGCTGTTGCAACACTAAGTGGTATGTTTGTGGGGCTTGCAGTTGTTGATCTATTTACATCTTTTGTTATCTCTATGGCTGTTTCGGCTATATCTATCTTTGGTGATCTGTATGAAAGCTCTCTAAAACGTGCTGCAGGCGTAAAAGACAGCGGTGATATATTACCTGGTCACGGTGGTGTGCTTGATAGAATAGACGGTTACCTGTTTGGTGCAGTTGTAATGCTTGTTCTTTTAAGAGGATTAGTATAATTTGATAGTCCTTGGTTCCACTGGTTCGATAGGTGTAAATACTCTAGAAATTGCCAAAAAATTTGGAATAGAAATTGAAGTTTTAGTTGCTGGAAAAAACATAAAACTTTTAAATGAACAATTAAAAGAACACTCTCCAAGAACTGTAGTAATAGCAGATCATCAAGATATTCAAGATGTAAATCATTCAAATGTATATGCAGGCGAAGAGAATATACTAAAAGCTATAGAAGACTCCGAAAGTGAGCTTGTAGTAAATGCACTTGTTGGATTTATGGGGCTTCGTCCGACTTTAAAAGCTATAGAATGCGGTAAAAAAGTAGCTTTAGCAAACAAAGAGTCTCTGGTTGCATGTGGTAATTTTATAGACAGTTCTAAAATACAACCGATCGACTCTGAACACTTCGGTCTTTGGTATCTTCTTCAAGACAGACCTGTTAAAAAAATGATCATCACAGCTAGTGGCGGTGCATTTCGTGAGTGGGATATATCTAAGTTAAAAAATGCAACTTTAGCTGATACGCAAAAACATCCAAACTGGTCAATGGGTCAAAAGATAACAATTGATTCAGCTACCATGGTAAATAAGATGTTTGAGCTTTTAGAAGCTAGATGGCTTTTTGGTGAGGGTGATTATGATGCCATTATTGAGACAAAGTCACTGATCCATGCACTTATTGATTTTAAAGATGGCTCAACTACTGCACATTTTGCCCATGCAAATATGCAACTTCCAATCTCATATGCACTAAACCAAGAGATGAATTCCAACATATTAAAGCATGTGGATCTGCTGGAAGTTGGTTCGCTTGAATTTAGAAAAATAGAAAAAGAGCGCTATCCTGTATGGGAAATCAAAGAAGATTTATTAAATAATCCAAATAGTGGTGTTGTTATTAATGCAGCAAATGAGGTTGCAATAGAGAAGTTTATAAATAAAGAGATCGGATTTTTAGATATTCACAAAACTATTTTAGATGCCTACGAGACTTACGATATAGAGCCAAAAAGCATTGATGATGTTTTTGAGATAGATGCAAAAATCCGTAGAGAACTGGGCAGATAATGATATTAAGTATTGAGAGTTCATGTGATGATAGTGCTATAGCTATTACAGATATAGAAACTAAAGAGCTGATTTTTCATAAAAAGATCTCTCAAGAGTTGGAACACTCTGTATATGGTGGAGTAGTACCAGAGCTTGCTGCACGTCTGCATGCAGAAGCACTACCAAAGATACTAGAGGAATGCGAACCTTATTTTAAAGACTTAAAAGCAGTTGCCGTTACTTCATCTCCTGGACTGGCAGTAACGCTTGTTGAAGGTGTTACTATGGCTAAGGCTGTTGCTATATCTTTAAACATTCCACTTATAGGTGTTAACCATCTTATTGGGCATATATACTCTTTGTTCATTGAGAAAGAGACGAAGTTTCCTTGTACAGTTCTGCTTGTTTCAGGTGGGCATACGCAGGTAATGCAGGTTGAATCTTTAGAAAATATAGAAACAGTAGCTAAAAGTATGGATGATTCTTTTGGTGAGAGCTTTGATAAAGTTGCAAAGATGATGGGACTTGGTTATCCTGGAGGTCCGCTTATTCAAGAATTGGCTAAAGATGGAGATAGAAAAAAACATAACTTTACGATCCCTCTATCACAATCTCCGCTGATAGCATTTAGCTACTCTGGACTTAAAAATGCCGTTCGTTTAGCAGTTGAAAAAGCAGAAAATGAAAATGAATATAAAGATATAGCCGCTTCGTTTGAACATATAGCTACAGCACACCTTACTCAAAAGTTGAAAAAGTATTTTAAAACAAACCCGCCACAAAGATTTGCGATAGTCGGTGGGGCATCAGCAAACCTTTATTTACGCTCACAAATAGAAGAGTTGTTAAAACCACATGGTGCAGAACTGCTTTTAAGTGAGTTAAAATACTGCTCGGATAATGCAGCTATGATAGGGCGTGTAGCTATAGAGATGTATGAAAAAGGGATGTTTACAGAGCTTAAAAATATAGATGTTTCTCCAAAATCAAAAGTCTAATCTTAAGTAAAACTTAGTTAATTTTTTACTTATAAGTTAATAAGACTAAAATTATCCGATTTTATGTAAACTTCTTCTACCCAAACAACAAAACACACAAAAGGAGCCAAATATGGCAACAGTAACTTTTAAGAATGACATCGTTTGTAACCTAGCAGGTAACGAAGTTAATGTAGGTGATACTGCACCAGTAACAACAGTTGTAAACTGTGATCCGATGCTTCAAGATGAGCAAATCGGTGGTGAAGGTAAGGTTCAATTAGTTGTAGCTGTTCCTTCATTAGATACAGGTGTATGTGATGCAGAAACAAGAAGATTCAACCAAGAAGCAGCTTCATTAGAAGGTGTAGAGGTTATTACGGTTTCTATGGATTTACCTTTTGCAGCAGCTAGATGGTGTGGTGCAGCTGGTATTGAGAACTTAAAAGTTTGTTCTGATTTCAGAAACAAAGATTTCGCAAATAACTACGGTGTATTACTAGCTGATGGTCCTTTAGCTGGTATTACTGCAAGAGTTATTTTTGTAGTTGGTAAAGACGGTAAAGTAACGTATAAGCAAGTTGTACCTGAAATTACAACTGAGCCTAACTATGAAGAAGCTTTAGAAGCAGCAAAAGCTGCACTGTAAGCTTTCTTTAGAAAAGCACTTTATAATTTTATTATCACTCCTTGGTAAATAAATTATCACATCACCCGTAAGGGTGAAAAACTATATAAGATTTCTCTCCTAAAGATCTTATTCTCCTTCATATATAGTGTTAGAGCTTTTTGCTCTAATACATTGTTTTAAGTATCCCAAATTCAATTATTAGATATAATATGCCATTAATATAAATGGAGAAAATTATGTACAAAAAATTATTACTAGCACTATTAGCTTCTAGTGCGATAGCAAGTTCAATCTTTGCAGACATAGCAAGAGTTGAAGCAGGTGTAGGTGTGTGGAAGCAAGAGACATCAAGTACATCTATTACAGGTACAAAAACGACATACGACAAAGAAAACGATACATATGTATGGGCTTTTATAAAACATCCAGCTCCTATTATTCCTAACATAAGAATTGAGCATGTTAAAACTACTTCTGTAAATGCATGGAATGAGACAACTGAATTTGCTCAAATAGATGTAATCCCTTATTACAATATTTTAGATAACACAGGTTGGATCACTATTGATTTAGGTTTAGATATAAAATCTATATCACTAGATACTGTTCATGCATCAATGAATATGTCAGATGACTTTGTATTACCTTTAGGATATTTAAGAACAAGATTTCAACTTCCACTATCAGGATTGGGTGCAGAGGCTGATGCAAAATATGTTTCATACTCTGATAATACTGTTTATGATGCAAGAATAAAACTTGATTATACTTTTGATATTTCACCGGTAATTCAACCTGCCATTGAAGTTGGTTATAGAGTTCAAAAGATAGAGACAGATGAGCTATTATATACTACACTTGGTAAAATTGATTTTGATTTTTCAGGTTTCTATGCAGGTGTGATGATTCGTTTTTAAAACAAAAGATACTAGATGGTTATAAACTCTTCATCTAGTATCTGAATCTCTAATTCTAATTCAATTTTAAATTCTTCGTATACAAGCCTTTGAGCTTCTTTTATCAAGTATAGTGCGTCTTGATATGTACCGTTACCATGATTTACTAAAAAATTAGCATGTTCAAGGCTAAATTCCATATCTCCTTTTTTGACACCTTTTAGTCCTACAGCTTCAATAAGCCTTCCTGCATAATCACCTTCTGGATTTTTAAAGCAGCTTCCGGCACTTGGAGTTCTTGGCTGGTTTGAGCGCATTTTTTTAAACATTTCAACTCTTAAGTCGCTAAATCCTTTGTTATTTAATTCAAAAGTAGCTTCTAAGATAGGGCTGTCAATATTTGTAAACCTGTAACTGTATTCTATCTCGTCTTTTACAAATTCTCCCCTGCAAGTAACTATCGAGATCAGGTGATTGAAAATCTCAAACTCTTTAAGACCTGCATTCATATATACAAGACCGCCAAGAGTTCCTGGCAGATGAGATACAAATTCAAAATCTGATATATTGTTTTTCTTGCAAAATGAAGCTATTTTTCCACTGGGTGTAGCTCCGCCAATTTTTAATAAATTATCTTCTATTTTTATATAGTCATATATTTTTGCTAGTTTCATAAGTGGAGGTGGATTGTCACCTATTAGTATGTTGTTACATGAACCTATAAGATAAGCATCTTTCATCCCTTTTGTATCACAGGCGTCTAATATGTATACATCAAGTTCAGGACCTATTTTTATAGATGAATATTTTGAGAAGTCTATTTTTTTATATGACATTATTCTATGAATGTTGGGATCATATTAAACACTTCAAGTGAAAAGTCTGTAATAGAGTTTAGCATCCACGGCATGGTTAAAACTATAACTACTACAACGCCTATGATTTTCGGGATAAATGATAATGTCATTTCATTGATCTGAGTAGTAGCTTGGAAAATAGATACAGCTAAACCCAGAAGCATACCTGTTAGCAAACCAGGCAGTGCAAGCATTAGTGCTATTTTAAATGTATCAATCCCAAGTGCTACCAGTTTTGCTTCCATCTTTAACCTTTACGTAACTCTTCGTACTCTGTCGGTATAGTATAGTCATTAAACTTTACAAGTGTATCATAAAATCCGTGTTTATAGCCAAGCTCATATAGTTTATCTATAGCTTTGATCTGAAGTTCACTAAGTGTGATTGATTCATCATTTGCATAAAGTTCAAGATACTTATCAAGTGTCGGAGCATCTATACGTACTAAGTTTCTCTCCAAAAGCATCTCGCTCAATTTCTCTTTGTGTTTACGTGCAACATCGACTGCTTTAGTAAGAGTCTTTTCGTACATAATAGCTTTATTAAGAGGAATAGATCTGCTGATCGCCATACCTCCAAGTGGAAGAGGAAGATCATTACCTGCCAGCTCTTGCCAGATATCCCACATTTCAGCTTCAACTTCCAATGAATCATCGTAAGTTAAAATAGACTCATGTATAAGCACACCTGCATCTACATCACCATCGAGTACAGCTTTTTCAATATCTAAAAAGTTCATATAAGTAATGCGCGCATCTGGATATTTAATGCGAAACAACATCGCGTTTGTAGTATGTTGACCGCTAAGTGCAACTTTGAAATTTCTTTTTAGTTTTGTGCCTTTTTTCTTTATGATCTTTGGACCATAACCTTCTCCGAAACTAACAGCAGTTCTCAGTGGTGCATAGTCGTCTTTTATATGTGGATATAGTGCAAAACTGATGGCTACGATCGGATATTCTCCACGTAGTGCTTTTTCATTTAGTGTTTGTATGTCTTCGGCAATATTGTCAAAAACCGTATCTTCCATATCTACCCAGCCAAATTTTATGGCGTAGTACATAAAGATATCGTCGGCGTCAGGTGAGTGTGCAATTAATGTTTTGTTCATAGTTTGGATTATATCTACTTTTGAATTAAAGAAATATATATGTGTGATATAATTCCGGCCATGAAACTAAGAGTCTTGTTATCGCTTCTTTTTGTTATCGCTACAACTTTAACGGCTGTTCATGAACTTGAACACGTAGATAATAAACACGATAGCTCTAAATGTTTAGTGTGTACGGTTTCTCACAACTTTTTATCGGCAGATATTCCTACAGCCGACTTTTCATTAGAACTAGACTATACAAAAGAGATAATCTCTAACTTCAAAGTTTTTGTTTTTAAATTTACAAAAACAGACAATCAATCCAACGCTCCGCCATTTATATCCTAAACCCCAATAAAAAA
This sequence comes from Sulfurimonas sp., assembly GCF_041583195.1. NCBI lineage: Bacteria > Pseudomonadati > Campylobacterota > Epsilonproteobacteria > Campylobacterales > Sulfurimonadaceae > Sulfurimonas > Sulfurimonas sp. The sequence continues at coordinate 22,276 of NZ_JBFHGL010000005.1, read as the reverse complement.
CTTTACAAATTACAAACAATAAATTATAAAATATAGGATATTTATACATGAAAAAAATATTAATAATGTCTGCTTGTGCAGTTTTAGCTTTAGGTATGGACGTAGTTCCAGTAGAAAAAAGAGAATTTAGCGCATCGAAGTTTATTCCGGATATATCTCTAGTTTTAGATGCATCGTACGTAGATAGAAGTATAAAAGATGATGAGATAGCTCATCTAGAACTTGACGGTGTAGCTCACGGTTTATATGGCTCACATTCACATGATGGGCATGATCATGCATCATATAATGGATCTAACGGTTTTAATCTTAACTATGCAGAGCTTGTTTTATCAAGTAGTGTTGACCCGTACTTTGAGATGAATGGAGTATTTCATTATTCAGAAGGAGGTGTTGAGATTGAAGAGGCATATATAACTTCAACTGCTCTAGATTACGGTATACGAGCAAGAGCTGGTAAGTTTAACTCAAACTTCGGATATTTAAACGAACAGCACCACCACACTTGGGATTTTAACGATATGCCTTTGGTATATGAAGGTTTTCTAGGTATGCACGGTATCAATGAAAAAGGTCTTCAATTACAATATACAGCTCCAACTGACTTATACCTTATGATAGGTTTTGAAGCACTTCAAGGTGAGAATGAGCAGATGTTTGGAAACTCTACGATAGGTGATGTTGAGGATCCTATTGCTAAAGGTCGTGATGGAGCTACACTATATATAGCTTATGCTAAAACGGCATTTGATATAGGTGATAGTTCTATACTTACAGGTATTTCTTATGCAGATGGTATTTCAAGGATAGATCACACTACAGATGAAGAACCTCATGCATTTGCAGGCGATAGCAAATTATATGGATTTGATTTTACTCTAAAACACTACTTTGATTCATACAGCTTTTTCAAACTACAGACTGAAGTGCTTTACAGAGATATGGACGGCAAACAATATAATCTTGATGCAAACGGTCTTATAACATCTCAGCCAAATCTTACAAAAGAGCAGGCTGGTGCATATGTTCAAGCTATATATGCTCCAAACAAAAACTGGTCGATGGGTGCTAGATATGATTCAATATTTAAAAATGATGTGACTGCTAACGGCACGGATATGAATAAAAAAGATGCTCTTGATAAGTATTCGGTAATGGCGGAGTATAAAACAAGTGAGTTTGCAAGATTTAGACTTCAATATAACTCTAATAAGTCTCTTGTTAATGAAGATGGAAAAAGAGTTAATTTAGATTCTGTGATATTCTCAGCTAATATCTCAATAGGTGCTCATGGAGCGCATGCATTTTAAGGGATTAAATATGTATAGAATTTTACTCTTATTAGTATTGCCTCTTAGTATTTTTGCAGATCTTAAGATAGCTGTAACATACCCATATATGGGAGCTGTTGTAAAGGAGATAGCAAAAGACAATGTAGAATTATATGTTCTTGCCAAGGGGAATTGGGATCCACATTTTGTGGTCCCTCGTCCCTCACTAATATCTAAAGTCAGACGTGCTGATGGTCTTATAATAAACGGTGGAGAGCTTGAGATCGGTTGGCTTCCCCCACTGATCAGACGTGCTTCAAATTCAAAAATTGCAAAAGGTAGTAAAGGTTATCTAGATCTGTCTGAGTATATAAAGTTTTTAAATAGACCTACAAAGCTTGACCGAGCAGACGGTGATGTACACCCAAGAGGAAATCCACATTTTCAATTAGACCCAAACAATATTTTAATCTTAGCAGATATAGTAAAAGAATATTTGATCTCTTTAGACTCTGAACATAAAACAGTGTATGAATCAAACTATGAGAAGTTTAAAGAAAAATGGAGTTTTAAATTAAAAGAGTGGGAAAAAAAGATGGAAGCTAAAAAAGGTATGAAAGTGGTTCAGTACCATAACAACCTTGCATATTTTAACAAGCGATACTCACTAAAAAATATAGGGACTATAGAACCGCTTCCTGGGATTCCACCAAGTTCACGCCATACTATAGAATTAATTAAGCTGATTAAAGAAGAAAAACCTTCATATATATTGCACGACGTTTATCACTCTACAAAAACGGCAGAGTTTATTTCACAAAAAACAGGTGTACCTATAGTTATAATGCCACATGATATAGGTGCACTAGATGAGATAGAAGATTTGTTTTCGCTGTTTGATTATTTGACAGGGGCATTAAAATGATAGATATTTTGTTGGTACCGATAGCCTTAGTTATCATACTTGTTATGCTTCATGCATATTTTGGCAGGGGTATTTTAGAGCGAGGAATTATATTTACTGATCTTGCTATTGCACAGTTTGCAGCACTTGGATCAGCTATAAGTTTAGGGTATTTTCATCAAGAATATTTTTATATTTTAACTTTGAGCTTTGCACTGTTAAGCGCTTTTTTGATAGCTTTTGCATCTGTAAGAGAGTTAAACCTTGAAGCTTTTATAGGTTTACTCTATGTACTTGGTGCTAGCGGGATTATGATGGTGTTAGCACACTCCGCAGAAGGAATGGAGCATTTTAAATCTTTACTTGCCAGTGATATATTATTTACTCCACCGAGTGACTTGTATAAAAGTGCTGTAATTTATGGATTTATAGCTTTTGTTTTATATAAAATATATCCTAAGATGAGAGGCTTTTTTAGAGAACTTACTTTTTTTACACTTTTGGCAATCACTGTTACGTCATCAGTATCTTTGGCAGGAGTTTTAGTTGTATTTGTACTCTTAATTGCACCTGCATTAGTAGCAAAAAGTTTAAATAAAGGGATGATTTTTTCATTTATTTATGGTTGGATTTTTTCTATTTTAGCGATTTTAATATCATACTATTATGATTTTCCAACAGGCTATACACTCGTGTTTATAGGGGCTTTGCTTAGTTCAATAACTGTATTGTTTAACTCTAATAGGAGATTGTCTTAATTAAAAATATGTCAATTTGCAATATTTTATTTTAAAAAACAAATTTTCGTATATAATTTTGTCAATATATAAAAATCATGATCAGGAAACAGCATGGATGAGAATAAACAAAAATCACTAGATTTGGCTATAAAACAGATTGACAAGGCATTTGGAAAAGGTGCATTAATGCGCCTTGGTGATAAAGAGATAGAACCAATTAAAGCAATTAGTACAGGTTCAATCGGACTTGATTTAGCTCTTGGTATAGGTGGTGTTCCTGAAGGGCGTGTTGTTGAAATATATGGACCTGAGAGTTCTGGTAAGACAACTTTGGCACTTCAAGTAACAGCAGAATGTCAAAAACAAGGCGGAGTATGTGCATTTATAGATGCCGAACATGCACTAGATGTTGTATATGCCAAAAATCTTGGTGTAGATATTGATAATCTTTTAGTATCTCAGCCGGATTATGGTGAACAAGCACTTGATATTGTTGAGACAGTTGCAAGAAGCGGTGCAGTTGATCTAATAGTTGTCGATTCGGTTGCTGCATTAACGCCAAAAGTAGAACTAGAAGGTGAGATGAATGATCAACAAGTTGGTGTTCAGGCACGTTTAATGTCAAAAGCTTTACGTAAATTAACAGGTGTATTAAATAAGATGAACTGTACTGTTATATTTATCAATCAAATCCGTATGAAAATAGGTATGATGGGTTATGGATCGCCTGAAACTACTACTGGTGGAAATGCACTAAAGTTTTACTCTTCTGTTCGTATAGATGTACGCCGTATCGCTTCGCTAAAGCAGGGTGAGAGCCAGATAGGTAACCGTGTTAAAGCAAAAGTAATTAAAAATAAAGTAGCACCGCCATTTCGTCAAGCAGAATTCGACATTATGTTTGGAGAAGGGATCTCTAAAGAGGGCGAGCTAGTTGATTACGGTGTTAAACTAGATATTATTGACAAATCAGGTGCTTGGTTTAGTTATGGGGAAGAAAAACTAGGTCAAGGTCGTGAAAATGTTAAGCAAAAGTTTAAAGATGAGCCTGAACTTGCACAAGAGATAGAAGAAAAAATAAAAGTAGCTATGGGGATGAGTTCATTGATGACTATGGACACATCAGAAATAGCTGAAGCTGATGTTTAATAATCTAAACCAAATTTTAATAAGATTTAGGTAAAATTGCACAATCTAAATGTAAAAGGGCAGATATATGTTTATAGATAACATTAGTGCAATTGAAGTTATGGATTCACGCGGTAATCCAACGGTTAAAGCTACGGTAGAATTAAGTGACGGTACTCGTGAGAGTGCTATAGTACCTTCTGGAGCTAGTACTGGTAAACGTGAAGCATTAGAGCTTCGCGATGGCGGTGAACGCTACATGGGTAAGGGTGTTCTGCAAGCTGTTGATAATGTTAACGGTCCAATTGCAGACGCATTAATTGGTTACTCACCTTTTAATCAAGCTATTATTGATGCTACTATGAAAGAGCTAGATGGTACTGATAACTATGGAAATCTAGGTGCTAATGCAGTACTTGGTGTATCTATGGCTGTTGCTCGTGCAGCGGCTAAAAGTTTAGATATTCCTCTTTATCGTTATCTTGGCGGCGCAAATGCTATGGTTATGCCAACACCAATGTTAAACATCATTAACGGAGGGAGCCATGCAGATAACTCTGTTGATTTCCAAGAGTATATGATTATGCCTGTAGGTTTTGAAGACTTTGCAGAAGCTCTTCGTGCATCTGCTGAAGTTTATCATAATCTAAAAGCTATTTTAAAAGCTAAAAACCACAATACTGCTTTAGGTGATGAAGGTGGTTTCGCACCTGATCTTTCTTCAAATGAAGAACCTATTCAAATCTTAATCGAAGCTATTGAAAAAGCAGGTTACAAACCTGGTGAGCAAATGGGTATCGCTTTAGATGTAGCAGCTTCAGAGTTAGTTGTAGATGGCGGTTATAGACTTGATAGTGAAAATCGTACAGTTACATCAGAAGAATTAGCTGAGTATTATGTTGATCTATGTTCTAAATATCCAATCGTTTCTATTGAAGACGGTTTAAGTGAAGATGACTGGGACGGTTGGAAAATTCTAACTGAGAAGTTAGGTGGTAAAGTTCAACTTGTTGGTGATGATCTTTTTGTTACAAACGTAAATATCTTAAATGAAGGTATCAATAAAGGTATTGCTAATTCTATCTTAATCAAACCAAACCAAATCGGTTCAGTTTCTGAGACTATGTTAACTGTTCGTTTAGCTCAAAGAAACGGTTACACTACAGTAATGAGTCACCGTTCAGGTGAGAGTGAAGATGCATTTATCGCTGACTTTGCTGTTGCACTTAACTGTGGTCAAATCAAAACAGGTTCAACTGCACGTGGTGAACGTACTGCAAAATACAACCGTTTACTAGAGATTGAAAATGAAGTAGTATATGGTGAATATTTAGGTTCTAAACTGTTCAATAAATAATTATGCAAAACCAAGAACTTTATGAAGAGATAGATAATTCCCAAAGTATTACAGAAGAATACTTAGGGTTATCTCTAAAAAAGTTTTTATTTTTACTATTCATAGTTTTAGCCCTTGGTATTTATATAGGAATACTTTTTTATGGTAATAACTCTTTAGAGGTATTATTTGGACTACAAGACTATGAAAATTTTCTTGAGAGTGAAATCTCAAGGTTAAAAAGTGAAAATGCTTCTTTACAAAAAGAGTATTTTGAACTTAAAGAGATTTCTGCTCCAGTTAATGTTAAAGCAAAATAATTTTTCGCTATAATAATTACCATGATTAAACTATTTACAATAATTTTACTATTACTTATATCAGTTGAAGCTAGAGAAAATCCCTTCTTCCCTGCATCAGGTGAAAAAGACTTACCAAATACATCAAATAAAGATCTCTCAGTTGCATCTTTAAAAAGAGCAGCAATATCTTTACCATCAAGCGCTAGAATAGTTCAGAAACTTACAGTAGAGTATAAAAATTTAGATGGTTCTATACAAACTAAATCAATTCTTCTAAATAACTCAATTGATTGGCATATACCAATATTTATATCTCAAAGTATGAATGATATAAAAGAGGTAAAAACTCAAAGTAAAAAACCTGTAAAAACAAAAAAATATATTCATCTGTTTTCATCAAAAAATATAAAGTTTTATAAGGATGAAAAAGAATTAAAAATAGATACAAAAGATGAACTAATAAGAAGTTTTCTATTAACAAAACCATATAGACTTGTACTTGATTTTAAAAAAGATGTAAATCTAAAAAGTGAAGAAAAGAATTTTTCTACACAAGTATTTAAAAAGATCAGTCTTGGTACTCATAAGGGCTACTACAGAGCTGTAGTAACTTTAGACGGGCAGTATAAATATAAAAAGTCTAAACAAAACTACGGATATAAAATAAAACTACTTTAGAAGTAGAAGTTTAATAAAGACTTGAAAGTTTCCTCTTTATAAGATACGTTATTTATATTTTTATCTTTATAGTCATATACGAACCTTAATTCAATATTTTGATCTATTGCTATATTTTGTGATATATTAATAAGTTTTTGATCCTCTTCATCATCATATAACCTTTGTGTTAATTCGATACTACTACTCATCCATTGCATTTGATCTATTACAATTCCTAAGCTAACACCTATACCGATTTTACTTTCCTTACCGACATAAGCTAGAGGGTCAGCTAAAATATACATATACCCCAAATCATTACCCCAGCTAAAACCAGCACCACCTGTTATGATAAAATTTGTTTTTGTATTATAAAGGTAGTTTTTATCAAAACCAAGTTTAACGCGTAAAGATATATTATTAAAAAAGTTACTTCTTTGCGCAAGTGACAATAAAGAAATAAGTGTAGCATTTTCTAGCCCTAATTTTCCATCTTTAATATATGATAACTCAAAGTTCAAAAATTCAATCTGCGTACCTCTTAAATAACCTATACCTATATCATTTATATCATGATAAGCCGGTCTAATTCCTAAAAATCCTATAGACTTTCCTTCTCTAACTCCGGCACCAGCCTGGACTCTAAAAGCTCTATGTCCATTTATAGGATTTGGAGGGGTTTTATATTCAAGTGCATTTCCCAGACCGAGTGTAGACCTAACACTTGATATTTGATGGAATTTTTTAAGATAAGTTTCTTTATCCATTGAATTTCGTTTATATTGGTACTCCATCAACTCTATAGCAGCTTCTAGCACATATTGTTTTTGTTCTATTGATATTGTCTTATCTTCTGTAATAGAGCTCATATCTTCAGGATTGTCAATTATTTTTTGTACATATGGTATATATTCGTCTTTTATAAGATCTTCATACTTTAAAAGCTTAGTTCTTTTTGATGGTCTATAGCTTTTGTTAGATATGATATTTTCAAGTTTTGCTGCATGTACGGTTTCTAATGGAATTACTTCATAATAGAAATATTCTCTTAAGTGAATATCTTCCCTAGCAGCTTCAATAAACCAAAGCATATTATACGAACAGTTTTGTGTAAAAAAATAATATGCCGAGTGTGTATCTTTTAGTTCCCAAATATGTTTGAGCATTTTGATGGTTTCTTCTTTTGTAAGGTTTAGATCATATTCCCATACATCCCTTTGTTCAGTATCTCTATACTCTTTTAATTTGTCATAATATGGCAGTAGTGAATATTTTCCATAATACCCGCCAAACAGACCTTTAATTGCAAACATAAAGCCATTTTCTTTTGTCGGATCGGCATTTGCAGCATAGTTTACAGCGTAAGATAACAGTTTAGAGTTATACTTGGAATTGACTCTTAGAAAAGTGTGACCAAACATAGATGCAGGTGAGTTGATATGGGCTGCAGGGAAAACTAAAGTAGCAGATTCAGGTTGTAGCTTTTCCATTATAATGTCAAATTGTTCACATTTAACGTCGGCTAATTTAGGTAAACCTAATTGTTTGGATAACCAGTCTTTTCTTGCAGGAAAACTACATGCAGTTGAGTTGTCGTCAAATTTTGTTTCGTTAAATAAAGCATCAATTGTTGCATTTAACTCTGCTGATGGATTTTTAAAACCATCTTTAGATAGAAAGAAGTTTTCATCTTCTATTTCACTTTTTCCATTTTCAAAATGTAATAGTATATGCCAGTACCTTGAATCTGAAAGGTTAAGTTCTTGTGCTTTTTCTTTGTAAAACTGTGAAGATGCAAAAAGTGAAATATTTGTAAGTAGTGCAATGAAAACAAGTTTTGTGAAAATGGTAGTTCCTGTATGTTCCCAAGTAAAACTTGGAAACACTAATCTTTCTTATAAAGAAGTAGTAGAGATGTTATCTAAAACGTCAGCCATTTCAACATTTTGGCTTGTATAGATAGAGTTATAGTTTGACTGTAAAGCTACTTTAAAAGATGCTTTTTCTTTTACATCTAAAAGCTCTACTAGTGTGTCAAGTGACTCACCGTGACCCATAGAGATCTCTTTAGCTAATATGTCCATATTTGAAGCAACAAACTCTTCAGCTCTTTTATTCATTACAAGTTTAGTTTTTTTACAGCCCATTGTACCTGAAGTAATGGCAAAAGTTTGAGAAGCCATACCATTTGTTGTAGCTTGAAGTGCAAGCATTATAGCAGTAGAATCATCTTTGATAATCATTGCCCCAAGACCACAACCTGTTTGGTTATTTACATTTGCAGTTAACGATGAACTTAAAGCTACAACCGCAGCTATACTTACTAGAACTTTTTTCATGTGAATCCTTTGAAAAATAGAATGTTTTATTGTAGAGTTTTTAAACTTAAGCAGTTATAAAAAATTATATATTAATAAATAGTACATCTATCTTAATTACTTATTTAGTGGTATAATTCGACACATGGAAAAACTACAAGATTATTTAAAATCTCATACTGAAAATGAGATGCACCCATCGGATATAGCTCATATTCTTAGAGAGTTGGATGACAATGAATTTGCCGATAGTGTAAAACTTATACCAAAAAATTTAATAGGTGATGTAGCATTAGCATTGCCTGATAGACTTTTTGATGATGTAGTTGAAAATTTAAGTGTAGATGAACTCTCCCATGCCGTAACTGAACTTGAATCAGATGACCAACTAGAGTTTATGCAGGAGCTTGAAGAAGTAGATCAACATATGGCGAGCGAGGTTTTTGATACGCTTGACATAGATGATCAACAAGAGATTACTAAGCTTCAAACATATGATGAAGATGAAGCTGGTGCCTATATGCAGCTTGAGGTTTTTACTGCTTCTAAGGAGGAGATAGTTCACGATGTTATAAGAAGATTTGCAGAATTAAGACGTGCAAACGAGCTTGAAAATATACAAAATCTCTTTATAACAAACAAAGATAATAAACTGCGTTATGCAATTGGCTTAGATGATCTGCTTATATTTGATTTTTCTAAAACGTTAAAAGAAAATATTGAAAATACCGGTGAGAAGTTTGAGCCAAAATCTGCACGTGACAGAGAAGATATAAAAGATGTAGTACATTACTTTGAAGAGTATGACCTCTCAGTTATGCCTGTTGTAAACGACTATGGAATATTAGTCGGTCGTATCACATCTGATGATATATATGACATTATTAACGAACATGCCACGGAGCAAATGTATAATCTTGCCGGTGTTGATGATGAAGCCGAGGAAGATGAAGAGGTAATAAAAGCTGGTAGAAAAAGAGCTTCATGGCTTGGCTTAAACCTAATAACCGCTATTTTAGCTTCAGTTGTAATAGGGTTGTTCTCAGATACTTTACAAAGCATGGTTGCACTTGCAGTATTGATGCCTATTGTAGCTTCTATGGGTGGAAATGCAGGTACTCAAAGTTTAACGGTTGTAGTTAGACAGTTAGCCTTAGGGGATATCTCTCAAGGTGATGCATTTAGGATAATCAAAAAAGAGGTACTAATATCTCTTTTAAATGGTTTTGTATTTGCAGTAGTTATGGGATTAATTGCATACATATGGTTTGGAATTGATCATCTTGGATTAGTTATTGCTTTAAGTATGATTATAAATCTGCTTATGGCTGGTTTATTTGGCGCTTCTATACCGCTCTTTTTAAAAAGATTAGATGTAGATCCGGCCATAGGAAGCGCAGTTATATTAACAACTGTTACTGATGTAGTTGGCTTTTTTAGTTTTTTAGGCTTAGCTACACTAATTTTATTATAAAACAAAGGATTTATTAAACTTAATGGACTTGTTACTACTTTATTTTGCTTTGGCGGTAGGGATATCTTTTATATGTTCCGTGCTTGAAGCAGTACTTTTATCTGTAAATATGTCATATATTTCAGTTCTTGAAAAAGATAGACCCAGTGTAGGTACACTACTAAGACTTCAAAAAACAAATATACATAAATCAATAGCATCAATACTTATTTTAAATACTATAGCACATACTATTGGTGCAGCAGCAGTTGGTGCTCAGGCTGCTAATCTTTTTGGAAACGATGCAGTTGTGATAATATCTGTTATTATGACTTTTGCTATATTGTTTTTATCGGAGATCATACCTAAAACGATAGGTGCTATATACTGGAAAGAGCTAGCTCCGATATCTGCATATACTATTAGAATTTTTATATGGATCACATATCCAATAATTATATCTACACTGTTTATAACTGATAAGATATCCAAAGGTAAAGAGGATGTACACTCTCTAACAAAAGAAGAACTATTGCAGAGTATGCTTTTAAGTGAAGATGATGGTGTGATTGATGAAAAAGAGAGTGATTTCATTGAAAATATATTAAAACTTGACGAAGTAAAAGTTAAAGATATTTTAACACCTAGAAGTGTTGTGTTCGCTCTTGATGAGACTATGAGTATAAAAGAGGTTATGAGCTCGCAGCCTGCTATATTCAAGTTTTCTCGTATTCCGGTTTATAATCAGTCAATTGAGGATGTAACAGGAATCGTACTTACAAAAAAGATTTTCAAACAAGCTCAAATTGATGAAAACGTAACTCTAGAGAGTATAAAAAAAGATATATTCTCGATTAATGAAAATATCCCTGTTGCAAAAGCACTTGATTTGTTTATTGCTAAAAAAGATCATATGTTTTTGGTTATGGACAACTACGATCAAACAGAAGGTATAGTTACACTTGAAGATTGTGTAGAAACAATTCTTGGTGTTGAGATCATGGATGAGAGTGATACTACCGAAGATATGCGTGAATTAGCAAAGTTAAAAATGAAACAAAAAAGAAAAGAGAGAAATTTATAAATATAAAACTTCTTCCACAAAATGTGGAAGAATAGTTTTTAAATGACCTATGAGAAAAGAGCTCTCATAATTCCTCCGTACCACTCGCGAGTAGCTTTTGCTGTATTTCCTGAACGGAATTTACCGCTTGGAGCTTTAGGCACGTGACCTTTACCTTTAATTAAATTAGCTGCTGCATCCCAGCTAAAGTCATGAGTAACCATAATAGCTTCTTCTGGCTTGTCACCAACCATTGAGTAACAAACATTTCCTGCTTTAACTGATTTTGATTTAACACCAAGCTCATAAGCTTTACCGTGTAATCTATGAGCAATCTCATTAGCACACTGATGACCTGCCCAGTTAGCTGTTTGACCACTTGGTGGGATACCATGAGCAACAACGTCACCAACAGCATATACATCTTTATCTGTTTTAGTTTGGAAAGAACAACCATTCATTACAACTTTTTTGAAGCTGTCTGTAGTAGTTTCAACACCACTCATATCTACAACAGGGTTAGACATATTGTTAGGGATTAAGTTAAGTACAGAGTACTTCATAGTTTTAGTAGCAAAACCACCATCTTCCATCTCATCTTTAACTTTATAAGTTACAGTTTTAGTAGCCGGATCAACATCTTGAATTGTAGCAAAATCCATGTGCTCAACTAGACCAGGGTATAGTTCAGCCCAAGCCTCTTTAAATGCAGCACCTTTAGCTATTTTGTCAGTTGGATTAAGGATAATAACTTTACCTTCAATACCTTCTTTTTTCATATATGCAGCTATCATACTTGCACGCTCAAACGGTGCAGGTGGACAACGGAATTTTCCTGCAGGAACAGTAACAATAACATTACCATCTTCCATATCAGCTAATTGACGATCTAAAATAACGTGCTCATTACCAGGAATAAGTGCACCTGGAGCTACACGTTTAATATGGTTGATTTTAGCATCAGACCATTTAGGGAATTGCCCTTTATAGTTGTATGCAATACCAGGTGACATTACTAATATTTCATATTCAACTATACCTTTAGTTGTATGAATTTGTTTGTGCGCTCTATCAATACCTGTAACTTCAGCTTGAAGCATCCCGTAACCATGACCTTCTATTGCTTGTGCATAATCATGAATAAATGTACCTAAATTTACACCGTCTAATCTACCTAATAAAGTATTAGAAAATGGACAAGACATAAAAGTTTCATTTTTTTCAATTACTAAAACATCAAATTTTGAGTCTTTTCTTTTTAGTTCTTTAGCGACAGTTAGTCCACCAAAACCACCACCAATAATAACTACTTGATGTTTACCTAATACTTTAGCATCACCAGCACATGATTTTTCAGCTGGTTTAGCACCTTCATTACAGCCTGTTACTGTAGCCATTGTTGCTGCAGCAGCAACACTTAATGCACCAACTTTAAGTGCTTCACGACGATTCATTTCCATTCATTCTCCTTAAATACCTAAGAAATCAAATTCTTTTAGGATATCGATAATGTTATATGTACTAAAATAATTAAAAACTTAAAGCAATAAAAAGAATATAAGATTTTTAAATAAGTCTTGTTTAAAATATATAAGAATAAATTATAAAAAAACTTTTTTTATAGATGTTAATATTTGTTTTAATTATATCAGACCTAATATATAGGGACTTTGATGAATAAATATAATTTATATAAAATGTTAATATCACAAAAATATGATGTATTATAATTTTATGATAACATTCTCAAATAATTAACATTTGAGTAAAATCGTAACATATGTGTTACTAAATATATAATATAATACTGTTTATGATTAAAAAAACACTAGATAAACTAAGTATTTCTGAAATTATAAAACTATTTGAAAACCTAGAAATTGATGAAGATGGAAAAGTTGAACTTCGTTGTACAAAAGATAATTTTGACAGACTTGGTATAAAAACTTTTGTTGAGTTGGCTCAAATATTTTTATATAAAATTGTAGACCTTTCATTTAAAGATGTTTATATTATTACTCTAAAAAAACTTGATACAAACAAAAGCTTTCATATACAAAGTGCTGATTCAGAAAAATATGGAGTAGAGAGTGAATTTTTTAATATTAATAAAAATGAAGAGATCTCATTTTTATACTATTTTGAAAAAGCTTTGCAGTTTGTAAATATAAGCTCTAGGAAAAGTGTTTTAAATATCGGAGTAAATAAAGCTGATGAATTTTTAGCTATAAAAGAGTATTTATCAGCAGAAGAGTTTGAGAAAAAAAACTTTTTAGGGATCGATTATTCAAATTCGGCAATAGAGTATGCTAAAAAGCAGTTTATGGATTTTAAAAATGTTAAGTTTTTATGTGCGGATATTAATAAGCTGGAAGATATATCTTTAGGGAAGTTTGACCTTATGATCTCAATTGGTACACTTCAAAGCTCAAACATCAACTTTAATGCAAAATTTATGGAGTTATATCAAAATCATCTCGAACAAGATGGAGCTATAATACTGGGTTTTCCAAATTGCCGCTGGATTGATGGTGAGATGATCTATGGTGCAAAAGCGCCAAACTACAGTTTTAATGAGATGGGTTTAGTGTTAAAAGATATTCACTTTTGTAAAAAGTATCTTCAACAAAAAGGCTACCGTGTAGTAATAACAGGAAAAGATTATCTATTTTTATCTGCGAGGAAGATTTCTAAAAACTAAAGAAGATTCTTTTTAATCCATACACTTAAAACATAAAGCCCCCAGATATGGTGTTTAAAGGCTCCACTTTTTGCAGCGCTTAGCAACTCTTTTAATTCAAGCTCTTTAAAAAGATGAGTTTGTTTGTTTACTTCTTGTATAAGCGATATTTTTTTAGATTCTATAAGATACTCTATGTAAGGATTTGAGAAACCTTTCTTTTTACGTTTGAGTATCTCTTTGTTTATATGAGGTTTCATAATTTGTTTTAAAAGAGATTTTGTTATTCCATCTTCATATTTTAATTTTGGATCGATACTAAATACTAACGAGACTAGTTCATGATCTAAAAAAGGTGTACGTGATTCTATGGAGTGAGCCATACTTACACGATCGAGTTTGCTCAAGAAATGCTCGGCTTGAAAAAGCACAAGATCTATATAACTATACCAATTAGCTTCATCCGTATGTGTAGAGTTCTCAAACATATCACGGTAGGATTTTATGTATTTGAGTGCTTGATCATCTACAATATTTTGGCGAAGTAGATTATTCTTTTGTAGATCAGTAAATTTTTCACCAGATGTGCGAAACAATACACTATCATTTAAAACTCTTTTATACCACTCCCACTCTCTATTTTCATCATAATTATTTTTAAAATATCTCTTTAACCAGTTTTTATTTTTTAAGTTTTTCATCTGCTCTACGTCAAGGTAGTTAAAATAATGACGGTAGCCTAAAAAAAGCTCATCACTTCCTTCACCGCTTAGTACAACTCTGATACCGTCTTTTTTTATCTCTTTAAAAAGCAGGTTTAGAGGAATGGCTGCCGGATCGTTAAGCGGCTCATCTAAAGAGCTTAAAATATCTTCCACACTTGAGTTATAATCATCAAGTGATACTTCAACCCTTTTGTTTTCAAGTCCCAAAAGCTTTGCACTCTCTTTGGCATCAAGACTCTCATCATATTTCTCATAACCTTTATACCCCAAGGTGTACGTTTGCAAATTATGTCCGTATTTAGAGCTAAAATAGTTTAGGGTTGCACTGTCGATTCCGCCTGAGAGGAGTCCTGCCATTTGCTGATCTGATTGTAAGCGAATCTCAATAGATTCTTTTAGTTTTGATTCGAGAAGGTGCAGTGCTTCATCTTTATCAGTTATCAGGTTTGATTTTTGATCTAAAATATTGAAATATTTTTTTATAGATATCTTGTTATTTTTATATATAAGATACTCTCCGCCTCCAAGTTTTTTAATACTTTTAAAAAAAGTATACGGAGGAGTTGGAGCCAAAAATGAAAGGTATGAGAGCAGGGCATCGTTATCCATCTCGTTTTTTTTCAAATACGGCACAAGCGCTTTGATCTCCGAAGCAAATACAAAACTCTCCCCATCAAGATAAAAAAGAGGTTTTTTACCAAGTCTGTCACGAAAAAGATAGAGAGAATCTTCATCTTTGATAGCTATGGCAAACATACCTCTTAGTTTATGTACAAACTCTACACCCCATCGCTCATAAGCGGATGCAAGCACTTCTATTTCATCTTGTGTTGTATATCCAAAAGAATTCAGTTCATCTGAGAGCTCTTTATAGTTGTAGATCTCACCGTTAAAGGAGATAAGTATATTTTTAAATTTAAATGGTTGCTTGTTTGAAGTGTTCTGAATTTTTAAAAGTTGATGTGCAAAGAAAAAGTCTTTAGTTTGAATTATATTAGACTCATCCGGTCCACGATGAAGCATTTTAGAAAAAGAGCTCTCTGCTTTTTGCTGGTCATACTCACCAATTACTCCAAAAATAGCACACATTATTTATCGAACCTAACAGTTATATCTGCATCTAGATAACCATCTAAGAAAGTTACCTTTTTTACACTTAACTCTTTTGCAAACAGCTCAATTTGTTTTTTTGTTAGATAGTTGTATGTCTCACTCTCTTTATCTCCATGCAAAATATTAAAAATAAATGCTATATTTGAAGATAAATAGCAGTTTCTCATAAACAGATATGTTTCATAATTACTTAGTACATTCATAGCACCGCTACATACTATAAAATCAGCTTTTGGTAATCTGTCTTGCACAATATCTATATTTAAGATCTCATGTCCTGTATTGTTAGATGCTATAGATACCATATCATCGTGACAATCTACACCGATATAGTTTTTTGGCTGATTATTGTTTTTTTCAAGGTAAAAATAAAAGTCGCCAAAACCGCATCCCGCATCTAAAATAGTATATTTTTGCAACTCTTTTGGAAGAAGTTTAAGGATCGTTTTAAAGCGCAGCTTTTGTGTTTTTTCAGAATTCCAGTTAACACCTTTTGCAGTTGTTCCGTATTTTTCTATGGCAGATGAATAAAATTTATCGTTGTCAATTTTAGGCATATTTTTAGTTTTACTATTTTGTTGAATTAATCTTCCAACATTTTACAAGGTATATCTGATACATTCTTAATCTCAGTGAATTTATCTATCTCTTCATTCATAGTAGTTTCAAAATTTTCTATACTTTGGTTTAATTGTTCTTGTGCTTCATCTACCAGCTTTTGCTGTTCAGCCTCTGTTTGTTTAAATTTTTTAAATGTGTCTAAAAAGTATTGTTTATTGTCAGTAAGTAAAATAATATCTTCTCGTTTTACCCACTTACGTTCAACTTTACCGTCTTTTTCAAATTCAAAAATAACATTCTCTGAAGTTTTTGAAGTTATATATTTTTTCACTACAAAACCTATAAAGTGGTGTAAAGGCTGAGCGTGCTGTCTTTTTATAACATAGTACATTAATTGTTTAATTCCTTCTCGAGCGAGTAACTAGTCGTAGTTAATATAGACGGGTCTCTCTCTTTCATATCTCCATTTGAAGTTTTAAGCTCTATCTCCACTTCACATTCCAGATATTCAGAAGTTGACAACGGAGTAAAATTTTTATCTTCAAAAGCAGCTTTTTTTGCATTTAAAATAATATTTTCAATAAGTGATTGATTGTTGCTTTTTAGATTAGATAAACCTCTGAGTTTGTTATGCAAGTATATTTTAACATCAACGTCAACACTCTCTTTTAAAAGAGGGTGTTCATCAATAAGTGCATTTTTATCTATTTTTCTTTTTGCTTCTAATACCTCTTCAATGGAGTCACGTGCAAGTTGTAGTAAAACTGAACGAGCCATATCAATCCTTGAGAACTTTAGATGTTTTAAAATATTATAGCGTATTTTTTTCTTTATAATTGTTTATAAATTTGATGACAACCATCACACTGATCACTTGAAACAGGGCTGCTAAAATAAATGCGTAGTAGTGAAGTTTATCAATTGAATTTGCGTGAAAAGCAAGTGTAGCCATCGCAATAAGAAGCGTTAGCGGCATAGAGTGTGAAAGTCCCATTAGAATGGAATCAATCCATCCTAACTCTTTTACAAATACCAAAGAGGCAATAACACGCATCATAATCATCATTACTGTTATCATAAGGGCTTTAGATATTAAACCATCCATAGTTAGAGCTTCTAGGTTAAATGTAGTACCGATATAAATAAAGAATATTGGGACCAAAAATCCAAAACCAAAAGCTTCTAGTTTATGCGGTAAATCTTCTTTATGAGGGAAAAATGTCGGAATAAAAATACCTGCCAAGAATGCTCCAAAGGCAAGTTCAAGATCAAGGTAGAGCATAGATGCAACAAGTAGAAAAAATATACCCATGGATAAACGAATATCTTGTTCAGCTTTATCTTCATGTGGCATTAAAATTGTAGATATGCTTGGAAACCACCATGTTAAGATAGTTATAGCTCTAAAGAGAACAAACATAAAAATCAAAAACAGAGTCAGTGCCAAAATAGTTTTAAAAAGTCCTATCCCAACACCTGATTGAAGTCCTGCTGAGGTTATAGTTAAAACGGCTATACTTACAACCTCTCCAATACCACCACTTGTCATTGAGAACTCAAGCCAAGGTGTTTTCCCATACTCTTTTGAGAGGGTTGCAACAAGCCCTACTGAAATTAGCGGTAGTAGCACCATAAATATTTTTCCAAGATCCAAATACAGCGATAAAAAGATTGAAAATGCATATAAAATAATTGTATATAGGGCAACTTTTTTTACTATATGACTAGGTGTCTTAAACACGTTTGTCAAGTTGATCTCAGTCCCTGCAATAAACATCAAATATAAAAAACCAAACTCTGCTACAAGTTCAAATATATGTTCATCGTGAAGTAATCCTATTGAAGCTAGAACTGATCCGAATATAATCTCTATCGGTGTAGTTGGAAGTTTTAATTTTTTGGCAAAAAAAGGCGAGAATATAATAATAAGTGATATTGTTGTAATAAGTACAATGGTATCGCTCATTATCTTCTCCTGTGTTATTTTACTTCTTTAGCAACTTCTAGATTTAATGATTTTAACATATCTAAATCTTTACTCATCATTCTACCTGAAGTTGTTAAGTAATTTCCTATTACGATTGAATTTGCACCGTAATCAAATATTTCACTTTGGCGATCACCAAACATAAGTTCACGTCCACCGGCAACCATAATACGCTCAGCATCAGGAATCATTTCACGTGTTAGTTTGATAAGTTCAAATGCTTCTTCTATGGAAATTGTGCTTGGATTTAATTCCAACGCTTCATTATGCATATAAAAATTGATAGGTACACTTGTCGGATTTAAAGATTTTAGAGACTTTAACATGCTTATTCTATCTTCCTGAGTTTCACCTAGACCAAATATCCCGCCGCTAATTAGTACAAGACCGGCTTTCTTTACATTTTGGCAAGTTTCATATCTCTCATCCCATGAGTGTGTTGTACAAATGCGAGGATAAAACTCACGTGAGGTCTCAAGGTTATGGTTATAAGCTTTTATTCCCGCTTCTTTTAAAGTTAACAGCTGATCAAGTGAAGCTGTCCCATTACAGGCAATTAGTCTAAGTTCAGGTACCTCTTTACTTAGTATTTTAGCTGTGTCACATACAAACTTTAGAGTTTTATCATTTAGTCCTTTGTCCGCAGTAACCAGACAAAAACCAAGTGCACCGTTATCTCTTGCAGTTTTTGCTTCACCTAGTATATCTTCTATAGGTTTTTGTTTGTAACGATCTATATCTGCTTTATAGCGGACACTTTGAGAACAAAACTTACAATCCTCTTTACATGTACCGCTGTTTATATTACAGATCGAGCATAAAAATATTTTCTTATCTTGCATAGTTCATCACTCTCGGTAAAAATTCTTCGCTTCCTCTATCTCTAGTGTAATGAGTAACAATCAGGTTGTTCTCTTTTACTTCAAGCATGGCACACTCTGATATTGGCTTGCTCCTAGCACATACTTCACCAGGATTTAAAAAAAGAGTATCGTTCTTATATTCACTATGAAAAGTATGAGTATGACCTGAGATTACAACATCTGTATCGGGAGTCATATAAAAAGGCAGGTGCATAAGTTTAAATTTTAAATTTGCAAATTTAAAATAATTTGGCTCTTGAACAAGATTGTATTTGTTATGAAACTCTGCCAAATGTGCATCATTGTTTCCATATACAGCTACATACTTTTTCCCACTACTCTCAAGCAGATCAAGAACTTCAACTTCAACAATATCACCGGCATGTATAAAAAATTCAGCACCCTCATGTAGTAGTTTTTCAATTACTTTTTTTGTTTTACCTACTTTAGAGTGGGTATCTGAGAGCACACCGATCTTCATTACTTCTCTATTTCTTCTTTTGGTGTACGTGCTTTACATTTTACACACTCGTACACTTCTTTGTTCCTGTAAGTTCTCTCGGCTAAAACACCGTTACAGCCATCTTCTTTACACTTAATTGTAGTAGGTTCAAATTTAGAGATGAATTTACAGTCCGGATAGTTTTCACATCCCCAGAATGGCCCACGGCGAGAGTTTTTAAGACTAAGCTTACCTCCACAGTCCGGACAAGGAGTCTCACTCACTTTTTCTTCAACCTGGATACTTTTAGTGTTTTTACATTCAGGATAACCACTACATGCTAAAAACTGACCGTTACGACCAGTTTTTACGATCATCTCTTTTCCACATTTATCACAAATTTCATCAGAAGTCTCTTCTTTTTTCTCTACTTTGTTTCCTTCTTCATCTACTTGTTCAGTATATTTACATTTTGGAAAACCACTACAAGCTACAAAGTTTCCAAAACGACCACTTCTTAGAAGAAGCTCTTCTCCACATTTAGGACAAGAGCGACCAAGTGGTTTAGCAAGTTTTAGTGAGATAATTTTTTCTTTTCCCTCTTCAATTTGCTTCATAAACCTAACATAGAAATCACTTAAAAGTTTTTCCCAGTCTTCACCGCTTTCTGCAATTTGGTCTAGTTTCTCTTCCATACGTGCAGTGAAGTTAATATCTACGATATTTGCAAAGTTTTTCTCTAAGGTTTCAGTAACTGTAAATGCCATTTCCGTAGGAATAATTTGCTTTTTCTCAATACTTACATATGTACGCCCACTTAAAGTTGCAATAGTTGGAGCATATGTAGATGGACGACCAACACCTTCACTTTCCAGCTTTTTAATCAAAGCTGCTTCAGAGTAGCGAGAAGGTGGTTCTGTAAAGTGTTGAGTAGGTTTTACGCTTTGTATTTCAGCGCTTTCTCCTTCTTTTAATTGTGGTAAAAGTTTGTCTTTGTCTTCAGTACCAGTTAGTGCATAGAAACCATCAAAAGTCAATTTTCTACCACTTGCACGGAATTCTGAATTCTTTCCGCTAAAAGTAATGCTTTGTTGTTCAAACTCTGCATCATTCATTTGACAAGCCATAAAACGCTCATAAATTAAACGGTAAAGTTTGATCTCGTCTGCTTTTAAAAATTTCTGAGCAACTTCTGGTGTGAAGCTTAGCATTGTAGGACGAATAGCTTCGTGAGCTTCTTGAGCGCCTTTTGCTTTTTTTGTATAAACTTTAGCTTCTTTTGGCAGGTATTTTGCACCGAATCTATTCTCAATTACACCGCGAACCATACTTACGGCTTCTTGAGCCAGGTTTAGTGAGTCAGTACGCATATACGTAATAACACCACTTGTACCGTCAGGAGTTTTTACACCTTCATACAATGCTTGAGCTACCATCATAGTTCTCTTAGGTGTAAATCCAAGTTTACTTGAAGCAGCCTGTTGGAGAGTTGATGTCATAAAAGGCGGTGGCGTTTTTGACTTTCTATTTTTTGTTTCAATATTAGATATTGTAAAAGAATCAGCTTTTACACTTTGTTCTATTTTTGAAGCTTCATCTTTATTGGCAATACTAAGTTTTTCTATTTTTTCACCTTCAAAACTGATAAGATTTGCTTCAATATCTTTTTTAAATAGTGTATCGATAGACCAATATTCTTGTGGAACAAAAGCTTTGATCTCACGTTCACGATCGACTACAAGTTTTAAAGTAGAACTTTGAACACGTCCGGCTGATAGGCCTTTTTGAATTTTTGAACTTAAAAGAGGTGATAGTTTGTAACCAACTATACGATCAAGTAAACGGCGAGTCTGTTGAGCATTTACCATATTCATATCTATATGTCTTGCATGCTCTAACGCAGCTTTTATAGCAGACTTTGTGATCTCATGAAAAACTATACGTGGCAGTTCTGCCGGATCTTTTTTTATAGCATGTGCAATATGCCATCCGATTGCTTCACCTTCACGGTCCTCATCGGTTGCGATGTATATAGTGTCAGCTTTTTTTGCTAAATCTTTTATCTCTTTGACGGTTTGTGCATTCTCTTTTGCAACTGAATATTTTGGAGTTATTTCACCTGTTTCTTCATCAACAGTTATTCCAAAACGACTTTTTGGTAAATCTCTAATGTGACCCTTAGATGCAATTACTTTATAGTTTTTTCCAAGGAAGTTTGTTATAGTCCTAGCTTTGGCAGGAGACTCGACAATAATTAAGTTCAAATTAGTATTCCTATATATATAGTATATTGGTTTTAATGTCGGAAGTTTAACACAAAAAGTTTAAAAAATATAAAATAGAAAAAATTTATAAAATTACTAAAGTTATTTTTTTAGGTACCGATCTACTTTTACATCAAGGTAAGGATACCAAGATAAAAAATTAATTTAGAGCGAAAGGCTCTAACCCGAAAAAGGATTTATGATGGGTTTTAGAATTAACACGAATATTAGTGCGATGAATGCGCACAGAAATGCTACACAAACAAATCTTGGACTAGATAAAAGTCTTAACTCACTATCATCAGGTTTACGTATTAACAAAGCAGCAGATGATGCTTCAGGTATGGCAATTGCCGATACACTTCGCCAACAAGCGCAGGGTCTTGGACAAGCTATTATGAATGCAAATGATGCTATTGGTGTTACACAGACTGCGGATGGTGCATTAGATGAGTATACTAAAATT